>JBBKVN010000487.1:0-16389 GCA_037968455.1 Rhodoferax sp. | reverse complement strand
GAACTGCAGCACAACGTGGCTTTGCGCGTCAGCGAAACAGACGAAGAAGGTATCTTCGAAGTCATGGGTCGAGGCGAGTTGCATCTGACCATTCTGCTGGAAAACATGCGTCGTGAAGGTTACGAGTTGGCCGTTTCCAAGCCACGCGTTGTGTTTCGTGACGTGAACGGTGAAAAGCACGAGCCGATCGAGCTGGTGACCGCGGATATTGAAGAGATCCACCAAGGCGGCGTAATGCAAGCCCTGGGTGAGCGCAAGGGTGACTTGGTCAATATGGAGTCCGACGGCCGTGGCCGCGTTCGCCTGGAATACCGTATTCCTGCTCGGGGTTTGATTGGTTTCACCAATGAATTCTTGAACTTGACTCGCGGAAGTGGCCTGATCTCAAACATTTTCGACAGCTATGAAGCTCACAAAGGTGAAATCGGCGGCCGTAAAAACGGTGTGTTGATCTCCATGGATGCGGGCGAGATTTTCACCTACGCTTTGGGCAAGTTGGACGACCGCGGCCGTATGTTTGTGAAGCCAAACGACCCCGTGTACGAAGGCATGATTGTGGGTATCCACAGCCGTGACAACGATCTGGTGGTGAATGCCACCCGTACCAAGCAGCTGACCAATTTCCGCGTCAGCGGCAAGGAAGACGCGATCAAGATCACACCTCCAATTGACTGCACATTGGAATATGGCGTGGAGTTCATTGAGGACGACGAGTTGGTTGAGATCACACCCAAGTCGATTCGACTGCGTAAACGTTACCTGACCGAAAGCGAACGCAAGCGCGCTGGCCGTTAATTTTTAGTCAAACAGACTAAAGTTCCGACTCACATCGGACACCAAGCGGGCTTAGCAGCCCGCTTTTTTTTGGGTAATGACATGAAGTTGAGCCATAACCGCGCAGTTCTGATGATGGTGGCCGTGACCTTGATGTGGTCCATTGCCGGCGTCGTCACACGCCATCTTGAGCATGCACAGCGATTTGAAGTCACTTTTTGGCGAAGCTTCTTCACTGTGCTGTCCTTGTTGGTGATCCTTCCTTGGTTTCAAGGGAGGGAAGTGTTTCGGCGCATCGGTCGCGCCGAATCGGCCTTGTGGATTTCTGGGGTGTGCTGGTGCGGCATGTTCACCTTCTTCATGCTGGGCATCACCATGATCAGCGTCGCCAATGTGCTCATCACCATGTCGCTGGGGCCGTTGTTGACGGCGTTGGCGGCCCGCATCTTTATTGGCCACCGCATACCCGAACGGACATGGGTCGCCATCGTGGTGGCGGGATGTGGCATTGGCTATATCTACGGCAGTCAGTTGACCAAAGGCGCCAGTCTGATCGGCACGTTGGTGGCCTTGGGGGTGCCCATTTCCGCGGCGGCCAATTGGACAGTCATGCAACACGCCCATGCCAAAGGAAAAAATGTGGACCTGTTGCCGGCGGTATTGATCGGTGCTTTTCTGTCGGCACTGCTCATGCTGCCTCTGGCGGTGCCGTTTCAGGCCTCGACCTTTGACTTGACGCTGCTGGCTGGCCTGGGCCTGTTTCAATTGGCCATTCCTTGCACGCTCGCGGTGATCTGCGCCCGGGTGCTCAAAGCGCCTGAAGTGTCATTACTGGGCTTGTTGGAGGTGGTCTTTGGTATTTTGCTGGCCTGGGTGGGCGCCAATGAGGTGCCAGGCCCAAATGTATTGGCTGGGGGCACTTTGGTGATTGGCGCCCTCGTTGTAAATGAATTGATTGGATGGAGACAAAGACGATGACTGATTCAAAAACAAACCACGCGGATTTACACAACGATGAAGTGTTGACCGAGGTACGGGCTCAGGTGGGCCTGATCACATTGAACCGCCCCAAGGCCTTGAATGCCCTGTCGCTCGGCATGATCCGCACACTGACGGCCTGTCTGCTGGCTTGGCGCGACGACGCGCAGGTGAAAGCCGTCGCCATTCGTGGCAGCAACAAAAATGGCGTCTTTGGCGGATTCTGTGCTGGCGGGGACATTCGCTTCTTTCACAAAGCCGCTTTGGCTGGCAATGCGGAACTAGACGACTTCTTCACCGAAGAGTACGCCCTCAACCACCTGATTCACAACTTCCCCAAACCCTATATTGCCTTCATGGACGGCATTGTGATGGGTGGTGGCATGGGCATCAGCCAAGGCGCGCAGGTGCGTATCGTGACGCAAGCCACCAAGATGGCCATGCCGGAAACCCATATTGGGCTCTTTCCTGATGTGGGTGGCGGCTATTTCCTGAGCCGATGTCCCGGCCACAGTGGCGAATACCTCGCCCTGACCGGTGAGTTGCTGGGCGCAGACGGTGCATTGACCTTTGGCCTGGCCGACCAGTTTTTTGACGCAGAAAAGCTGCTAACGGCGTGGGAGACTCTCACCCAACTCGATTGGAGCCAGCAAAATAGTTTGAGTGAATGGATTGCTATGCATTCAATAGCGTCTCCAGCATATTCTGCGGCCACTATTGGCCAAATTGATCCAATTTTTTCGCTACCTGACGTCACCACCATGGTTCAGGCCTTGGAGGCAGATGCCAGCGATTGGGCGAAGCACACAGCTGCCACATTGCGCAAGCGCTCGCCCCTGATGCTGCACGTTACTTTGGCCCAGGTCCGCAAAGCCCGTGAACTCAACCTGGCCGATGACCTTCGCATGGAGCGCGACATGGTGCGCCATTGCTTTCACCCAGCCCATTTGAGTCGCAACCCCTTGCAGAGCGAGACCGTCGAGGGGATTCGCGCCTTGGCCGTTGACAAAGACCACGCACCGCAGTGGAACCCCCAACGTATCGAGGAAGTGACTGCCGGGATGGTGGAACCCTTCTTTGTCAGCCCCTGGCCCGCACACGCGCACCCGCTGCGAGATCTGAGCTAGTTAAAAACCTGGGTGGCTCAACGCCTTAAAGCTGGTGGTAGACGGCCTCGGCCACTTTCAACAATTCGGCTCGGGGCAGGGCGCCTGCCAGGGCGTAGCCAAACCCTTGGTCAACCCAGTAGAAGCTGGGCGCCGCACCCTCGTCCAGAAACCTGAATGCGGTTTCTCGGACGTTTGCGCTGTCCGTGATCGGATCGACGGCGCCCAGATACAGGGTGATGCGGAGACCGTCGGCGTTTTGGAACATGAATTGGGCCCGTGCACCCGAATCGCCGGGCAACAGACGTCCCCCAACCAACTCATATCCCAGCTCTGTGAGCTTGGGAACTTTAAGAGGCCTGTTCAAGCGTTTGGACAGCCACTTCACCAAATGGTCCTGCTCCGCCGCTGCGACTTCCACTGGATGACGCACTTCCGGGCTGTACACCGCGTGCGCCACAGCGGCCTGGTGGGCGAAGCGTTGGCTCGCAGGCGTTGCTGCAACCTTTTGCGACAGCGCACCACTACCGCTCTCGGTCAACCAGGCCGAATGAGACACCCAGCCCACCGCAAATGCCAGACAAACGCTGGCCGCCATCCCGCCCCAGCGTGCCCAAGAAACCGGATCGCGCGGTGCGCTAACCGGGACGACCGTGTGGGTGAGGGTGCTTGGAATCGGTTCTTCCATGACACCCTGATAAAGCTGTTTCAAAGCCAGTCGCTGGTGCTGCCACTTCAACAAAGTGGCTTGGGCCGCCGGGTCATGCGACAACCGAACCTCCAATGCAGCCAAATCATTGGAGGACACCTGCCGGTCCAGCAAGGCATGGATTTCTTCATCCGTGAGTGGTTGATGGGTCTTTCTGTTCATGGCGTGTTCATTGACTTATTTCAGGCGTTGAAGCGTCGGTGTGTTCATCGAAGCGGGCGCGTTGGGCTGTGAATGAGAAGAATTGGCAGCCGGTGCATCCATCATCTCCTGCAAACGGTGGCGGGCGCGAGATAACCGCGACATCACGGTCCCCATGGGAATGGCCAGTATTTTGGCCACCTCCGCGTAACTCATCTCCTCGACGCCAACCAGCAACAACACGGCACGTTGGTCTTCAGGCAAGCGGGCCAAGCATCGCTGCAAGTCCAGTGTTGCGCCTGTGGAGGAGGGGGCGACCAACTCATGCGCCACATCGTCCACATCAAAAATTGGCGCCTGATTCTGCTGAGTCGCTTTGCGAACCTGATTGGCATAAACATTGTGCATGACTGTGAACAGCCAAGCCCGCAGGTCAGAACCCACGATCCAAAGCTGCCATTTGCGACACGCCCGCTCTAAAGTGTCCTGAACCAGGTCGTCGGCGGCCCAAGAATTCCCGGTTAAGGCTCGGGCGTAGCGACGCAAACTCGGAATTTGATCGACGATGCGCTGACGGTTCATGCGCAGGTAACTCTAAAACGCTGCCCGCCCCAGCTCATCGTCCATGGGTGCATCAGGGTTTCGCGGTTTGCCACACTTTGTTGACGCCATCACCAGTCTTGTCGCCGGGCTTGCTGTCCTTGGCCCAGTAATAGACTGGTTTGCCCTTCACCGCCCATTGCTTGGCGCCGTCGTCACGGGTGACAACAGTGAAGTCGCCGTTGGCTTGATCGGAGGCGCCTGCCACCAGGGGTGGCCAGTTGACCGCACAAGGGCCGTTGCAAACGGACTTTCCGCTACCCGCGACGTCTTTGTCAAACGTGTACAAGGTCATGCCATTCGGGCCAACCAGCACCCCGTCGGCAACGGCTGCCGGTGATGCGGCCATGGCGGCACAGCCGCCCAGCAAGGACAAGGTGAGTGCGGCTGCGAGTGAGGAGCGAGAGTTGAGTTTCATGGAGGTGTCCTGGAAATTGAAGGCAAACCAATCGTTGCATAGACACAAACACCAAGAAGGTCTTTTTTATTCCCACGCCGGCTAAATATTTTTAGCGTTGACGGCTCTTCATCGCACGCTCCACTTCCCGCTTGCCCTCGCGGTCTTTGATGGTGTCGCGCTTGTCGTGCTCGGCCTTGCCTTTGGCCAGCGCAATGTCACATTTGATCTTGCCCGCCTTCCAATGCAGATTGATCGGCACCAGCGTGTAGCCTTTTTGCTCGACCTTGCCAATCAGCCGTTTGATTTCTTCCTTGTGCAGCAACAGCTTTTTGGTGCGAACTTTGTCGGGACTAATATGGGTGGACGCCGTATTCAAAGGATGAATCTGAAGCCCAATGAGGAACAACTCACCCTGACGAATGACCACATAGCCATCCGTCAACTGGACCTTGCCGGCGCGAAGCGATTTGACCTCCCAGCCCTCCAGTACCAAGCCCGCTTCAAGGCGATCTTCAAAGAAATAGTTGTAAGCGGCCTTTTTGTTGTCAGCAATTCGGGCAGCGGTATCAGGTTTTTTAGCCATGGCGTGAAGTTGGGGTTGTCAGTCGTGCGTTCAAGGCTTGTCTACAATCCCGCGCAGACCCCTATTCTATGAAAACCGTTAGCAAGTCCGTTCTGATCTGGTACAGCCCGCAAGAAATGTATGTTCTTGTGACCGAGGTTGACCATTACCCTCAATTTTTGCCTTGGTGCGACCATGCCAAAGTGGTCTCTGAGGACGAATCCGGCGTGACAGCCGAAGTCGGTATCTCTTTCAGTGGGGTGCGTCAAACCTTCACCACCCGAAACGAGCACACGCCGGGTCGCCAGGTGGCCATGAAGCTCGTTGACGGCCCCTTCTCCCGCCTAGACGGCGAGTGGAACTTTGTTCCCTTGGGCGACGGCAGTCAGAGAGCCTGCCGGGTTGAACTGACCCTGAACTACGGCTTCAAAAATGCAACACTGGGAAAGCTGGTTGGCCCCGTGTTCGACAAAATCGCGAGCAGCCTTGTTGATGCCTTCGTCAAACGGGCGACGCAAGTTTATGGAGAGTGAACTGATTCAAGTCACATTGGTTTACTCGCCCAAGCCACGGGTTGTGCGAGAGCTCATGGTGAGCGTGCCCGACGGCACGACTGTCCATCAAGCACTGTTTCAGTCTGGGTTGCTGGCCGAGTACCCAGACTTAGCCAACGAAGAGACGCAGATCGGAATTTGGGGGCGATTGTCAAGTCACACGCAGGCGCTGCGCGACCAAGACCGGATTGAAGTTTATCGACCGCTCACCGTCGACCCCAAGGTGGCTCGCAGAGAGCGCTTTACAAAGCAGGGCGCCAAAGCCGCCGGACTTTTTTCCAAAAAACGCTCAGGGGCCAAGGCAGGGTACTGAACCCAGCCACCCATGGGCGGAATTAGCGACAGTCGGCATCAATGATGGTTTGAATGCGCTTGGTCTCCGCAGCGCGGGCAGCCTCATCCATTACTTCCCGCTCGCCCTTGTCGTTTTGGCGGGCCACACGGACACCAGAGTCAAACGTCGCCTTGGCCTGTTTGGCACGGGCGCAGTTTTCAACTCGGGCCTTCAACGCCTTCTCTTCCTCGGCCTTCTTTTTGGCGGCTTCGGCATCTTCAGCCTGTTTCTTTTTCTCCAGCAGGTCTTTGTCAACGCCGCTCAACTGAGGAGTGTTGCTGGCCTGCTTGGCAGGCGCTGCCTGACTGGACTCAGCTGGTGCCAATGGCAACGTCACTGGCACCGACCGACCATGCGGCCGCTTGACGATGTCCTTATCAAGAATGTCCGAAGGGGGAGGTCGGTCGCTGAAAATCTTGCGTCCATCTTTGTCAGTCCATTGCCATTGGGCCAACGCAGAAGTGGCGACAAGGCAAGTTAGCCCAAGAGTAATAAGCCGGTAAACGTTCATCCGGCGAGTTTACTGCCGCCTCAGGCCATCTTCAAAGCGAAAATTGCAAGCACTGGGTACTTAAAATGAAGCGTCTGGTGAGGCTTCAGTGAAAAATAGCAGCGTGCCACGAAGGTACAATTCGCGATTTGGAGCTTCGACATGCGCCTGATCGGCAAAGCGCTCACCTTCGACGACGTCTTGTTGGTGCCAGCGTTCTCCCAAGTCCTACCTAAGGACGCCTCCCTCGCCACCCTTTTTTCCCGCAATATCGCGCTGAACTTGCCTCTGGTATCTGCCGCCATGGACACGGTCACCGAAGCCCGCTTGGCAATTGCCATTGCCCAAGAAGGCGGAATTGGCATTGTTCACAAGAATTTAACGGCTCAAGAGCAGGCTGCCCAGGTCGCCAAAGTTAAACGCTACGAATCTGGCGTTCTGCGTGACCCGGTCGTGATCACGCCAGAGCACACCGTGCGTCAGGTCATGTCTTTGTCTGAGCAACTGGGCGTGTCTGGTTTCCCCGTTTGTGAAGGTGGCAAGGTAGTGGGCATCGTCACAGGCCGCGATTTGCGCTTTGAAACCCGTTATGACTTGCCGGTTCGCCACATCATGACGCAACGTGACAAGCTGGTTTCGGTGCCCGATGGCACGACATTGGCCCAAGCCAAGGTCTTGCTGAACCAATTCAAGATTGAACGCCTGCTCGTTGTGAACGATGCGTTTGAACTCAAGGGCCTGATCACCGTCAAGGACATCACCAAGCAAACCAGCTTTCCCAATGCAGCTCGCGATGCACACGGTAAATTGCGCGTGGGCGCGGCGGTTGGCGTGGGCGAGGGCACTGAGGAGCGCGTTGAGGCTTTGGCCCGAGCAGGGGTAGACGCCATCGTGGTGGATACCGCCCATGGTCACAGCAAAGGTGTGATCGAGCGGGTTCGCTGGGTCAAGAAAAACTATCCCCACATTGACGTGATCGGCGGCAACATCGCCACCGGCGCTGCGGCGTTGGCACTGGTGGAAGCTGGCGCTGACGCCGTCAAAGTCGGCATCGGCCCTGGCTCGATTTGCACGACACGCATTGTGGCCGGTGTCGGTGTGCCGCAGATCATGGCAATTGACAGCGTGGCAACAGCGCTCAAAGGCACGGGCGTGCCTTTGATTGCGGACGGTGGCATTCGTTTTAGCGGCGACATTTCCAAGGCCATTGCGGCTGGCGCCAGCACGGTGATGATGGGTGGCATGTTCGCGGGTACCGAAGAGGCGCCCGGTGAGGTGATCCTGTTTCAGGGGCGCAGTTACAAAAGCTACCGGGGCATGGGCAGCATCGGTGCCATGCAGCAGGGCAGTGCCGACCGCTACTTTCAGGAATCAAGCACCGGTAATCCCAACGCTGACAAGTTGGTGCCGGAGGGCATTGAAGGCCGCGTTCCCTACAAGGGCTCCATGGTTGCCATCATCTTTCAAATGGCCGGCGGTTTGCGTGCAAGCATGGGTTATTGCGGCTGCGCCACGATCGATGAGATGCAGGAAAAGGCAGAGTTTGTGGAAATCACCACCGCAGGCATTCGCGAAAGCCATGTGCATGACGTGCAGATCACCAAAGAAGCGCCCAATTACCGCGCCGAATAAGCGGACACCCATTCATGCATCAAAAAATTCTTATTCTGGACTTTGGGTCCCAAGTCACTCAACTGATTGCTCGCCGAGTTCGCGAAGCGCATGTCTTTTGTGAAGTTCACCCCTGTGACGTGAGTAGCGACTGGGTGCGCGAATACGCGCGCGACGGCAACCTGAAAGGCGTGATTCTTTCAGGCAGCCACGCCAGCGTTTACGAAGACACGACAGACAAAGCACCTCAAGCCATCTTTGAATTGGGCGTTCCCGTTTTAGGTATCTGCTACGGCATGCAAACCATGGCGCATCAATTGGGTGGCATGGTGCAAAGTGGCCACAAACGCGAGTTTGGTCATGCTGATGTGAGGGCCCACGGCCATACCCGCTTGCTAGAGGGCATTCAGGACTACGCCAACGCCGACGGGCATGGCATGTTGCAGGTGTGGATGAGCCACGGCGACAAAGTTACTGAACTGCCGCCCGGCTTTAAATTGATGGCCAGCACAGGTAGCTGCCCAATTGCCGGCATGGCGGATGAAGAGCGTCGCTTCTATGGCGTTCAGTTCCACCCTGAGGTCACTCACACCAAGCGTGGCGCGGCCTTGCTGGAGCGGTTTGTACTTGAGATCTGCGAAGCTCGAGCCGACTGGATCATGGGCGACTACATCAGCGAAGCAGTTCAAAAAATTCGGGAACAGGTCGGTACTGAAGAAGTCATTCTGGGTCTATCCGGTGGTGTTGATTCGTCCGTGGCTGCTGCCTTGATTCACCGCGCTATTGGCGACCAGTTGACCTGCGTGTTTGTGGACCATGGCCTGTTGCGTCTGCATGAAGGCGACATGGTCATGGAGATGTTCGTTGATAAATTGCACGCCAAAGTCGTTCGCGTTGATGCGGTTGATCAGTTTTTGGGCGAGCTTAAAGGCGTCAGTGAGCCTGAAGCCAAGCGAAAGATCATTGGTCGTGAGTTTGTTGAAGTGTTCAAAAGCGAAGCCAGCAAGCTCAAGAACGATCACTCACGCCATGTCGCCTGGCTTGCACAAGGAACCATTTACCCTGACGTGATTGAGTCTGGCGGCGCCAAGTCGAAAAAAGCTGTGGTCATCAAGAGCCACCACAACGTTGGCGGACTACCTGAGCAGCTTGGCCTCAAATTGCTGGAGCCGCTGCGTGAGTTGTTCAAAGATGAAGTGCGGGAGTTGGGCGTTGCCTTGGGCTTGCCGTACCACATGGTTTACCGTCATCCATTCCCTGGACCGGGCTTAGGCGTTCGTATTCTTGGCGAGGTCAAGAAAGAATATGCGGACCTGCTCCGCGAAGCGGACGCCATCTTCATCGAAGAGTTGCGTAACTTTATCGATGAAGCCACCGGCAAAAGCTGGTACGACCTGACAAGCCAAGCGTTTGTGGTGTTCCTCCCGGTGAAGAGCGTGGGCGTGATGGGCGATGGTCGAACCTATGACTACGTGGTTGCCCTGCGTGCGGTTCAGACCAGCGACTTCATGACTGCGGACTGGGCTGAGCTGCCTTATGCGCTGCTCAAGAAAGTCTCGGGGCGAATCATCAATGAAGTGCGCGGTATTAACCGCGTCACCTACGACGTCAGCACCAAGCCGCCGGCCACGATTGAGTGGGAATAAGCGCGACTTAACGATTTTCTGTGCTGGCACATGGGACTGTTGGCACAGAATTCTGCTTGCCCAGGAATCAAAAATCCGCGTTTCGGCATACGTTGATTGGAGTGCTTCGTGACCTTTTCACCGTCATTGCCCGGCAACTCTCAAGAAAATGACCAGCGTTTGATGGCGCTCGCGCTGGATCAGGCCCAATTGGCCTATGGACAGGGCGAGGTGCCGGTGGGCGCCATCGTCGTTAAAGACGGGCAGGTCATTGGCCGCGGACACAACTCACCGCGTACCCGCAATGATCCAAGCGCGCACGCTGAAATCATTGCACTGCGCGCTGCTGCAACGGCTTTGGGCAACTACCGGTTGGACGGCTGTGAACTTTTCGTGACCCTTGAGCCTTGCGCCATGTGTGCGGGTGCCATGCTGCACGCCAGATTGGCCCGTGTGGTCTACGGTGCGCCTGAACCTAAAACCGGTGCGGCCGGATCGGTTGTCAATCTGTTTGAGAACGCCCAACTCAATCACCAAACCAAAGTGCAAGCAGGGTTGATGGCCGAGGAGTGCACCGAGATTCTTGGTCGCTTTTTTGAGACACGCCGAAAGGAGAAACGCATGACCAGCCAGCCGCTTCGTGACGATGCATTGAGGACTCCGGACAGGTGTTTCGACAAGTTGCCGGGTTACCCATGGGCACCCCACTACGTTAGTGACCTGCCGTCGTTGAATGGTTTGCGTATGCATTATCTCGATGAAGGCCCCAAGGACGCGCCGTTGACCTGGCTTTGTTTACACGGCAATCCTGCTTGGAGTTACTTGTACCGCAAGATGCTGCCCGTTTTTCTGGCGGCGGGGCATCGGGTCATTGCCCCGGATTTGATTGGCTTTGGTAAAAGCGACAAACCCAAAAAAGACGGTTTTCACACTTTTACGTGGCACCGGCACGTTTTGCTTGAATTGGTGGAGCGACTGGACCTACAGCGAGCGGTGTTAGTTGTACAGGACTGGGGCGGTCTACTTGGCCTGACACTGCCGATGGAAGCGCAGAAGCGCTATTGCGGGCTTTTGGTGATGAATACCGCACTGGCAACCGGTGATATACCCTTGAGCGAAGGCTTTCTGGCCTGGCGAGAGATGTGCGCCAAAAACCCGGATTTTGATCTCTCCAGACTGATGGCCCGGGCCAATCCGGGGATGTCCCAATCTGAATGCAATGCCTACGCAGCGCCTTTTCCAGATTCGGGGCACCGCGCTGCAACACGGATTTTTCCAGCGCTTGTGCCGCAACTTGAAGACTCTGACGGCGCCTCGGTGTCGCGTTTGGCGCGAGACTTTTGGCAAAACCAATGGACAGGGCAGTCCCTGATGGCAATCGGTATGCAAGACCCCGTTTTAGGACCTCCCGCCATGAATCACCTCTGCAAACTCATTCGAAACTGTCCAAAGCCCATGCAACTGGCTGAGGCTGGTCACTTTGTCCAGGAACAAGGCGAAATGCTTGCCCACGCGGCTATCGCGCAAATAACACCTCCAACCCGCCATGCATGATCCCGTAAAACCCAAACACATCTATGTTTACTCGCCATCCGGCGCAGTGCGGGACAAAGCCGCTTTTCGCCGTGGTGTGGCCCGCCTCACATCCTTGGGGCATGAAGTTGAAGTCGATGAAGCGGCGTTGGCCAGCCACCTCCGCTTTGCGGGTGACGATGACACCCGATTGGCCGCCATTCATCGTGCAGCGGCCAGCGGCGCGGACGTCGCCCTAATCAGCCGCGGCGGCTATGGCTTGACCCGCATTCTGGATGGCATTCAGTACAAAAAGGTGGCAAAAGCCATTGAGAAGGGCACGCAGTTTGTTGGCATCAGCGATTTCACGGCCTTTCAATGCGCCATGCTGGCGAAAACCGGCCAGATCACCTGGGCAGGTCCAGCACTATGTGAAGGTTTTGGGGTTGGCGGCAAGCCTGACACAACCGATGGCCACTCCTGCGGCAAAGCCAAGGAACCCGATGACATCATGGAAGCCTGTTTTGACGACTTGATCACAGGGCAGGGGGAGGGGACCGGCTGGCGTCAACACCGGGAGTCTGCAAGCCATGCTATTGATTCAATAGTGCCTCATGTAGATATGGCGAGCGCTAGCACTGATTTTTCTGTTAAAAAATCCACCCTATGGGGAGGCAACCTGACCGTTCTCACCTCATTGATAGGGACTCCGTTTTTCCCCAAAATCAAAGGGGGAATTCTGTTTTTGGAGGACGTGGCCGAACACCCCTATCGAATTGAACGCATGTTGACCCAGTTGTTGAACTCCGGCATTTTGAAGGATCAAAAGGCGATAGTTTTGGGCCAGTTCACTGAATTCAAACTCGTCCCGCACGACAAAGGCTACAAAATGCAAACCGTTGTCAATTGGTTGCGGCAACGGGTCAAGCGACCTGTTCTAACCAATTTGCCCTATGGTCATGTCGCGACCAAGGTGCTCTTGCCGATGGGGGCCAAATCAGATTTGGTGGTCGACGGCAGAGACGCCTTGCTTCTCTGGGGTCATTTGTAGACGAAGTCACGGGAGAGGCCCTTTGGGGGGTACTTTGTTCTAAACTCCAAGCTGACTCACGAACCACAAACTGCAATCCATGGGCCTTATCCGTACCGTCGTTTTTACAGATCTTTTTGGCAGCATAGGCGCCTTTGAAGCGCTGGGCAACGTCAAAGCGACTCAGGCGGTGACCGAGGTCACAGGCTGGATTTCAACCGTGATTGAGGCACATGGTGGCCGTGTTGTCAAAATTCTGGGTGACGGCGTGCTGGCGCTGTTTGACAAGAACCATCAAGGCATTTCTGCCGTCATTGAAATTCAGCGCAACTGGCACAAGCAGTTGTCACAGCCCGCAGGTGCCGGTCGCTTGCCGATTCGAATTGGCGTCGCCAGTGGCGAGGTTGAATTGGTAGATGGCGACTGTTATGGCGACGCAGTGAACGTTGCCGCCCGACTGAGTGACATGTCCGGGCCGCAGCAAATTTGGGCCAGCAGTCAATCACTCCAAGGGGTGCCACCTCGTTTGGGCGTTCATTTCCGAACCTTGGGGTCTATCAGTATTCGAGGTCGTTCAGAGCCTTGCACTGTCTATCAAATCGATTGGCAAGAGGATGTTTCAACTGAATTCCTCACCATGCAAGCGGAACTCGACTCGTCCTATGACAACCCGGATCGGGATGCTCTGGGTGGGCAAATTCAATTAAGTTGGTTGACCACACAAAAGACCTTTCGGTCGTATGAGTTGCCCATTCACATCGGGCGGGTACAACAGGCGGACTTTGTGGTCACAGACCCCCGTGTTTCCCGAACCCATGCTCGCATTGACTGGCGAAACGGCAGCTTCATGTTGGTAGACCTCAGCTCCTACGGTTGCTGGGTTCGTTTTTCCGGCGGCGGATCAGACCTTTTGCTTCGTCGCAAGGAGTGCGTGCTGCATGGCCGAGGAGAAATTGCCCTCGGATCATCCTTTTCCGACGTCAGCGCAGCCACAGTGATGTTTTCACTCGCCTGAATAGGCTGTGGGTGCAAATTGAACCAGCTAACCACACTGTATTGTAATCAACAACTTAGCTCGACACCCACGCGCACGCGTGCTCCATTTGCAAGTTTGTTTTGCTAACCGACGCAGAACAGCAAGTTAAATCTGCAAACCAAAAAGAGGGTGCTACCACAACGGCACCAAACACCTTCAAATTCCCCTGTTATCGTGCTCATCGATAGTCGGCTTCGTGCCCATTGCGGACATACGAGCTTGCGGGAAACGGTCGTTCAATGACTCTCCGCGATTATTCGCACTCGCTGACTTAATCCAGATTGCGTCACGAAACCCGGGGCACTTCACTCTGCCTTCAACGGTGAGTCTTGCATGGCCGTTTGACAGAAAATGCGAACGTTTTGCGATGTTCAATCTGCGCAATCTATTGCATGTCGCTCATGTTGAGCACGGCGACTAAGCCCTACTTTGGAGGGGCCAAAATTTGTTGCCGCTCAGGACTTTTGCCCTTCTCAACGTCGTTCTTAGTGGGGCCAACGGGGAACCCGCTAATTGAACTTGTGATGACCTCACCTATAAATGCGCGAGGATAAGTCAATGTACACAGCAACAAAATCAACCAAAAAACTGAGAATATGAGTGCTGCATAGACCGGACTTTTGCTCACTGAAAAGCGCTGAATGAGTATCCGTTCTGCCACACCTCGAGTCTCACTTGGAGTGGGATTTCCAGCCTTCCCCGTTTGGTTCGAGTCGGCACTTTTGCGTTCTTTAAACAAATGATAGAACCTCTTTTTGGGCGAGGCCTCTTTAATAACGGCACCATAGTTTTTTTCCGTCTTTGTTAGTTCACGTTCCCAGTGATTTTGCCAAAATTTCGCACCAGACGATGTCATCGTCTGACAGACAGATATCCCAAATCCACAAAGCGTTGCCAAGAACATCACTACTGGCGGCGCGGACCCGCTCGACTGGAGTACGCCTGCAATCAGCACTCCTTGGAATATCATAAAAAAATTGTTTCTACTTGCGAGATTCGAGATTTCGAAATTCCGTATGTCCAAGCATTGTTTATAAAGTGCATGGGCCGCTTCTTCATCTTTCGGACAATCGGCTAGTTCCTCGTCGTCGGAGTTATTTGTCGCCGACGGGTCAGGATTCTGCCCTATATCAGGTTTGGCTTGAGTTGTCGCCGAAACATGTGCGTTTTCATTTTGGGTTGTCATCATTACTCTTTTATCTAAATCAACTCAATGGGATTGGGGAAATCTATCCATTTTGAAACGACGGGCTTGCCTACGTTTGGGGTGAAGAATCGCTACATTGCCCCTAAGGGCGCCAAATGCCAAAATCTGGGGACTATCGATATTGCAGAGGGCTTGTGGAGTCCCCGTCGGAGTTAGTTCTTTGCGCCACAAATCTCATTTGACCTGCCCCCTACCGCCGTACCAACGTCAAAGCGGAAATCCAGATTGATACGGGCCACCTTTAAGTGGCTTTTGACACTGCGGATGTCCGCCGTCAATCAACTGGTTGAATGTCCGCAGTTGGTCGGAAAACGTCTGACCTGTCAGTACCCAAAGCGGTCTACCGGCTTTTCACCTTTGAGGTCTGAATGAGCGGCAGAAACTGACCGCCACGACATAAAGAAATCAGGATATACAAATGGTTGATTTTCGTCAGTCAGGCAACCCATGCGTTTTCAGCGCATTTATTGATGAAAATCACAGATGGTCATTGCTTCGGTTGCAAGTCCTGCCGATTTTTTGCCTTTTTAACATTCGCAAACAAAACAACCTGCGTGGGTGCGGGACTGTTGCTATTGATAGATGTATATCTACTGACATATGACCGATAAACGCCATACTTGAAATAGACAGACGTTCCGCTCATGGTGCGGCCCTTGAAATCGTACTTCAACTCACCGTTGACAAAAACTTGAAAGAAGCCATCTTCCTGCTTCCATAATGCATGAACTTCAACCTTATTCCACTGTCCTAGCATTTTCTCGTGCGTCAAGAGTTGAATATAGTCTGTGGTACTCCCAAAATTTCTATCAACCCAATAGCCACCATTGCCATTTTGAAACATAAACGCGGGCGGGCCTGAATGCTGATGGAACTGACCAATAGCGGTCTTGGCAGGAGCAATTATTGGATATTCAGGGGGAGTATAAAAACTCCAGCCGTACCACCAATCACTATTTTCGTAATTCTTTGATTTCTCACTCAGTTCTGACCGCTCCCTATCATTTTTACAATCTGACCACCCCGCGTCGGAGGAGCAGTCACCAGGTCGGACTTCAAACCTTTCGACCATTGAGGTTGGTGCTACGCCAGTTGGGTCATTCACTATTGAATAGCCATAACTGGTCGTGCTGAGACTGCGTTCAAATGAAGAGAAGTCACCTTTATTCAATGTGCTGCCACAACCGGTCAGCCATGGGGTCAAGGTAGCGAGCATCAACAGTCCGAACCGGCGATGTAGTTGTATTTTTCTAGCATTCAAGTTCAATCTCCTTTTACAGCTTCAAAGAAGCATGGACTGCACCCACTTCGATAGATTTATTGCAGCTTCGGCCCAAGCGGACATAACCGCTTCGATACTGACATCAATGTATTCGCCCCACCATCCCCCATTTGGGGGACTATGAAATGACTGCGACCAGCCTTTTCGAGCTCTTCGTTTTCAGGGACTGAACGTCAGCTCCTGGTCGGGACAGTCCTGACATTTCCGTGGCCATTCCCGACACACAGTGCAGCCTTTCAGACTTGAGCCAGGCGGGCGGAAGTAGTCACCGAAATGCGCCTTCTGACACGCTACCATTGATGCACAAACCCGTGAATTTTTCGTTGGGTTCTCACAATCGCTCGAAAGAAGATATTTGATGCAGGTCTTTATTGCGGGCAGTGGAAAACTCGCGGCAGAGTTACTCCATGAGTTGAAATCAAACAACAAGTACAACGT
>JBBKVN010000486.1:0-4137 GCA_037968455.1 Rhodoferax sp. | reverse complement strand
GCTGAAAGCGAAGCCACCAAAGTGATTCAAGGTGCTTCCCTGAAGCGCGAGCGGCCCGACCACAGGGATTTCGGCGTCCATCAACTCGCGGGAGAAGGCGTGCTCCTCCAGAATCTGCGTCTCGGTCCAACGCTCAGGCCGGTAGAACTTGGCCACCACGGCCTGACCGTCTTCCAGATGGAGTTGGTAAACGCGGTTTTCGTACGAACTCAGCGCGATTTGACGACCGTCGCCATAGAGGCCCACGCTGGCGAGCGCGTCCATGACGACGTCGGGCGTGAGAGATTCAAAAGCATGGGCGCCGCTAGGCAGGGGGGGCTGAGTCAACATGGCACCATTGTCGCTTTGCAACGGCCCCCCTGCCTCGTCACCTAATTGAGCGAGAGGATGTAGCCCAAACGCGGATCGTTGCCGCCGGCCAGCACCTGTGTGTAGGCCGCCTCGACGGCCGCCGGTCCTTGATGGTGGTCCACTGTCATCCACGGCGCCTCCGGGTTCGAGGTGGTGGCCACAAAGGCCCGCCAAGCCCGCACCAAGCGCCGGCCGAGTTCGTCGGCGCCCCACTCCCCGCTGCGCTTCTTGATTTGAGCCGGCGCAAAGAACAGGGTGGCTTTGGGGCCGGGCAGGTTTTTGCCGCCGCCCAGTTGCGTCACATGGGTGCCGCCAATGGCGCAGCTGTATTTCAACTGGCTGAACCGGGTGTGAATGGCCAGGCGCAGACCGGCATTGCCGGCAAAGTCCACATACACACAGGGCGTATCGGCCTGGATTTGATCCAACTGCTCATACGTCAACACCCGGTGGTAGCAGCCCAGACTTTCGCAAAATGCCACGTTGCCCTCGGACGTGAGGCCCACAACCTCAATGCCTTCGCGCTGTGCCATCTGAAACGCCGTGCCATAGGCGGTTTTGCTGGACGCGCTGGACAGCAGCATGACCGCAGGTGGCTCGACTTCTACTTTGGCGCCAAAGTAGTTGTTGTCCGCCATGAAGTCATCAATCAACCAGGAGGTGATAAACAACGGCCTCAACAACGCCTGCGTTTCCTCTGTGTCAGAAGTGTAGAAGGGGTCTGAGTTGCAGCGCAGGTAGCGGTTGTACACCGCATGCAGACCGGCCCGGTGCTCAGCGCCGTCATCAAAACCGGACAAAGACAACCGCGTGGGCGTGAGCACCACACTGCTGGACATGGGGTAGTAGCCGTAAAGCTTCTCGCCCACATTCACATCAGGGTGCTGCGACTCAAGCACGGTGCCAAAACCCCAGACGGGAATACGCCCCAACATGGCGCCATCCGACGGACCAACCGGGAAGAACGACCAGTAGTGCATGGCGTCGCCAAACGCCGCGTAGGTGATGTTGTTGGCGGTCAGCGCAAACTTGTCAATGCGCACCCGGATGTCGCCGGTGTTAAGGGGCACGTCTTCGCTGCGGCGAAGTTCAGTGGTACTGAGTTGGTCCTTGCGAACCAGAAGGTCAATGGTGGTCATGGCCGCACCATAAACGAAACGGCCCACCCCGACAATCGGGATGGGCCGCCAAAGTGACAAACCACAAGGCAGGCGCGCCGCAGCGCCATGTGCCGTGTTTTAAGCCAGTGTGATGGTCACTTCAATGTTGCCACGGGTGGCATTGGAGTATGGGCACACTTGGTGGGCCTTGTCGATCAGGGCCTGAGCCTGAGCGGGGTCCATACCGGGCGCCTTGACAACCATTTGCACTTCAATACCAAAGCCCTGGGGGATGCCGCCAATGCCGACAGTGGCATCGATGGACAAGTCCGCTGGCAATGTGATTTTTTCGTTGCCGGCAACAAATTTCATGGCGCCAATGAAGCAAGCGCTGTAGCCCGCTGCAAACAATTGCTCGGGGTTCACACCGCCACCTGCGCCGCCCATTTCTTTAGGAACCGTCAGCTTGACGTCCAACAGGCCGTCGGAGGACTTGGCTGCGCCGTCGCGTCCGCCGGTAGCGGTGGCGTGGGCTTGATATACAACTTTTTCAATCTTGTTGACCATGGGGACTCTCTTTAGAAATGCCTCGCAGTGAGGCGGGTTGGAAAACGGGGGGAGGATTACGTCGCCAATTGGCGACGCAAGGCTTGAACTTGTTGGGTCAACGCCATCAACTCTGACACCGGGCAATGGGTGGCACTGACCACACAACCGGGAACTTTGGCCGCTTTGGCTTTGAGCTGGCGGCCGGCGTCGGTCAGTGAAATCATCACGCGGCGCTCGTCTTGGAGGGAGCGGGTTCGCGTGAGCAACCCGCTGGCCTGCATGCGCTTGAGCAGCGGCGTCAGCGTTCCAGAGTCCAGGTAAAGACGCTCGCCCAACGCCGAGACCGTCACCTCGTCTTGCTCCCACAGCAACAACATCACCAAGTACTGCGGATACGTCAAGCCCAAGTCGTCCAGCAAGGGCTTATAGACCTTGGTCATGGCCAACGAGGTGGAGTACAGCGCAAAACACAGCTGGTTATCCAGCCGCAAGGCGGTGTCAGGGTCAAACGAGTCAGTGCGGGTTGTCATAGCTCGAATTATATTACGCAATTAAATTGCGTGCAATTTAATTGCCATCACTGAACGCTCTTCAATACGGAGCAGCGTCCTTGTTGGACGCGTCTCCCTTGGGACAAATCTCTAATTCCAACGGCAGGATTACGCTAAGGTTGCACTCAGGCACCACACACAAGATCACCACCCCCGTGCCCGGAGAGAACCATGTTCGACTACATCATCATTGGCGGCGGCTCAGCGGGCTGCGTATTGGCTGCACGGCTGACGGAGAACCCCGACATCAACGTGGCCTTGCTGGAGGCCGGCCCCGTTGACAAGAGCGTTTTCATTCACTGCCCAGCCGGTTTGGCCGTGATTGCCAAAACCGGCATGGCGGGCTGGGGCATGAACACCACCCCTCAACCCGGCCTGAATGGGCGAGAGGGATACATGCCCCGTGGCAAGGTGCTGGGCGGCTCCAGCTCGATCAATGCCATGGTCTACATTCGCGGGCAGCGCGAGGACTATGACCAATGGGCCGCTGAAGGCAATCCCGGATGGTCGTTTGATGAGGTACTGCCCTACTTCAAACGCGCCGAACACAATGAGCGCGGCGCCGATGCCCTGCACGGCGGCGATGGCCCGTTAAACGTGATGGACCTGCGCAGCCCCAACCGCTACGGCCCGGTCTTTGTTGAGGCTGGCGTGCAAGCCGGCCAGACTCACAACACCGACTTCAATGGTGAAAGCCAGGAAGGCGTGGGCCTGTTCCAAGTCACTCACAAAAACGGCGAACGCTACAGCGCCGCCAAGGCCTATCTGACGCCTAACCTGTCTCGACCCAACCTGCATGTCTTTACAGGGGCACACACCACCCGGATTTTGCTGGAGCGCAAACGCGCGGTGGGTGTCGAATTTCAGCATGGGGGACAGGTCAAGCAACTCAAGGCCACGCGAGAGGTATTGCTATGCGCGGGCGCCTTGCAGTCACCGCAAATATTGATGCTTTCCGGCATTGGCCCGCGCGAACATTTGCTGGAAAACAGCATTGCTACGCTTCACGACCTGCCCGGCGTCGGCCAAAACCTGCACGATCACCCCGACGTGGTGTTGGTCTCCCACGCCCCCAAAGCCAAGGACTTGTTTGGACTGTCCTTGAGTGGCGCCATTCAAGGGCTGAAAGGCCTCTTTGAGTGGCGCAAGCACCGACGCGGCATGCTCACCACCAATTTTGCCGAGGCCGGCGGCTTCATCAAAAGCCAGGCCAGCGAAGCCACCCCGGACTTGCAGCTGCATTTTGTAGTCGGCAAGTTAGTGAACCATGGCCGCACCACGGTCTTCGGCCACGGGCACTCGCTTCATGTGTGCTTGCTGCGTCCTCGCAGCCGGGGCAGTTTGCGGCTCGCCAGCAAAGACCCGCTCGCCCCGCCGCTGATTGACCCGAACTTTTTGAGTGACCGCGACGACATGGACCGCATGATTCGCGGGGTCAAGCTCATGCGAAACATCCTGTCCCAACCCGCCTTGGCGGCACTGGGGGGCCGGGAGCTGGCCGCATCGTCCAACGCGCAAACTGACGCAGAAATTGAACGCTTCATTCGTGACTACGCCGACACCATTTACCACCCCGTCAGCACCTG
>JBBKVN010000485.1:0-8260 GCA_037968455.1 Rhodoferax sp. | reverse complement strand
TGAACGCCGATGTACTGGCCGTGGCCTCACTGCGCTCCCTGCTCATGCGGGCGGGCGAAGCCTTGGCGCTGCGACTGAAGGTGGTTGAACTGCTGCACCGCACGCGCGCGCCGCTGGTGCTCATGGGAGACCTCAATGACAGCCCGCACAGTGTTACAACGCAATTATTTGCCGCGACTTCACAAGTCGCGTATGACCGAAGCGCTCGCTACACCGCGTTTTACAGCGCCTGGGATGTGCAAGGCGAAGCCGCCCTGCGCTGCGCCGCGACGTGGCCTACTTCCACATTCTCCAAGGCTACCCGGAGGTGCTGGATCAAATTTTGGTTAACGAAGAGTTTGTTCAAACCAGCCGCAACGCCCTCGGCGATGTGCGCCGGGTGGAGGTGTTCAACGACCACCTGTTCGAGGGCCGTGACCGCAGCTTGAGCGAGCACGGCTTTGTGCGCGCCCTGCTGCGCTTGCGACTGCCTAACGCCTGAGACGTTTCAACCGCGAACGAACAGCGTCACCAGCGGCACATCGCCCACTTGGCGACTGCGGTGGCCGTGCAGGCTGGCGTCAAACGTGGCGCCGTCGGGCAAGGTATCTGCCGAGTAAAAGTGCGACCCTGGCCCAAAACTGCGCCAGCTGCCGTCCTGCAGGCCGATGTCCATCTGCCCTTCCAGCACAAACAGCCACTGTGGCGCGCCGGTGCAATGAAATTCGCTGTGGAAACCCACCGGGCTTTGGCGCAATTGATAGCCGGCGGATGGCATCACCGGCGACAGTTGCGCGGCAGGCTTGCCTTCGCTCAGGGCCACACTTTCTTCACGAAAGCGGGCGACGCCATCGGTGTCAGTAAACAAAACGGTTTTGGTGAATTCAGTCATGTGGGGCTCCTGTTGGCCGCTGTTGTACCAGAAGCCAGCCCCACATTACCTCAATTCACGGCCCGTCTCGAGCCGATGCACTGACGGCGACCAGGACTCAACCCGCCAACAAGGCGGCGTTGCCGCCCGCCGCCATGGTGTTCACGGTGATGGTTTGGTCGGCGCAGAAGCGGTACAGGTAGTGCGGGCCGCCAGCTTTGGGGCCGGTGCCGGACAGGCCTTCACCGCCAAAGGGCTGAACGCCGACCACGGCATCAATCTGGTTGCGGTTGATGTAGACGTTGCCCACACGCGCCGCTTTGGCCAGCGCCTGGGCGCGACTGTCGATGCGGGTCTGGATGCCAATTGTCAAACCGTAGCCGAGGTCATTGATTTGGTCGGTGACGGCTTGTGGGTCACCTTTCCAGCGCACGATGTGCAGCACGGGGCCAAAAATCTCCTGCTGCATATCAGCAATCGAGTTCACCTCAAACACCTGAGGAGTGATTAGGTTGGCGATGGCGTTGCCCGCGTCCCCGGCGCGTTTGGCAGGGGCCAACAGCGGCTTCGCCTCACGACCCAGGCGGTCCAGGTGTTTTTGAATGCCGATGAAGGCCTCGGTATCAATCACGGGGCCCAGATCAGTTGCCAGATCGGCCGGGTCACCGGCGACCAACTCCTGTGCGCCGCCTTTGATCATCTCGATCACATGGTCGGTAATCTGCTCATGCACGCAAATCAAACGCAGCGCGGTGCAGCGCTGGCCGGCACTGCGGAAAGCGGACTGCATCACGCACCTCGCTGACCGCATCCCCCCAGGTCTTGAACGCTTCTTTGACCAGCAAGGCGCAGAAGAAGGGGGTCTGTTTTTCCATCTCACTGGCAGCGCGGCGCAACACAGCAGCCCGTTCAGCGACAGCCACTTTGCTCCATTTTTTATAGCTGCTCACGCTGGTAGCTAGAGCGCTAGCGGTCGATTCGACATCAAACGCAGGCACCTTGACTGTTTTGTAGGCCGCCAGCAAGGGGGCACGCATGGGTTTGACGGTCAAATCCAGGCCCACGCTGTTTTGACGGTCTGTTCCAAACAGGTCAATAGGCAGAGGCAAAGAGCACTCTGAGGTCAGGCGCAGCGGCGAAATCAGCAGCTCTTGCATGCCCACCGACTCGTCAGCGAGTTGGTGCACAAAGGAGGAGTTGGCGCCGTTTTCCAACAAGCGGCGCACCAAATAAGCCAGCAGGTCTTTGTGCGCGCCCACGGGGGCATACACGCGGCAAGCGATCAGCGGGTTTTTCAGCACTTCGCGGTACACGCCTTCGCCCATGCCATGCAGGCGCTGCAACTCAAACGCCGCGCCGCTCTTGTCGCCCATTTGCAAAATGGCCGCAATGGTGGCCGCGTTGTGCGTGGCGAACTGGGGGTAGATGGCGTCGGGTGCGGCCAGCAAGGCGCGGGCTCAGGCCAGGTAAGACATATCGGTGTGGTGCTTGTGCGTGAACACGGGGTAGGCCGGCAGGCCCAGCTCTTGGGCGCGCCTGATTTCAGCGTCCCAGTACGCGCCTTTAACCAGACGGCACATCAGGCGAATCTTGTATTTCCGCGCCAAACCGGTGATGTGTTCTATCAAATCCAGCGAGCGGGTCTGGTAAGCCTGCATGGCCAGACCAAAGCCAGTCCACTGCGGATAGTGCTGCGCCACCTGGGCGGCCAACGCTTCGAACACCCCCAGCGACAACTCCAGGCGGTCGACTTCTTCGGCGTCGATGGTGAGGTTGATGTTGGCGCGGGCGGACAACTCGCACAGACCCCAGACACGAGGCACCAATTCGGCCATCACGCGGGTCAATTGAGCGTCTTCATAACGCGGGTGCAGCGCGCTGAGCTTGATGGAAATGCCGTCGTTGTTCTCACAAGCGCCCGTGGCGTCCGATGACGAGGCGTTGGATTCAATGGCGTTTTTATAGCTGGTCAAATAGGTCAGCGCATCGGCATCGGTGCAGGCGCCCTCGCCCAGCAGGTCGTAGCTGTGGCGCGGGTTTTTGATCTTTTTCTTGGCTGACTTGGCCTCGTCCATGCCTTCGCCAATGGTTTGCCCCAAAACGAACTGCCGCCCCAGCAGTTGCACCGCGCGCAAGGTGGCCGCGACCACGGAGCGGGCGCCCAGCTGGGAGAACAAACCACTGGACCCTTCGCCGTCAGGCAAGAACTTCTTGCTCAACGAAATAGCAGAACTGGACAGACGTGCCAGGGTTTTGTCACCGGCCGCGTCAAAGTCGGCGCGGCCCAGTTGGTCGGCGGTCAGGGCGATGGCGGTTTCCGCATTCGGCACACGCAACAGCGCTTCGGCCACGCGCATCAAGGCCAGGCCTTCGGCGCTGGAAATAGGGTATTCCCTGAGCAAGCTCTCCATGGCCCAGAAAGGCGGTGGGTTTTTGCGCACCGCTTGCACCTACGGGGTGGCAGCTTTGGCAGCGGCAGCCCAGTCCAACGCGCAGGCAACGCCACCGAGGTGGAGGGACACAACTTGATGTTCTGGACGGTACGGATTGGACAAGCGCCTGAGAATTCCATGAATAGGGAGTGAAGTCGCTATCTTTGATGACAAGACTTTAAATTTTTATCTAATATTTGATAAATTAGTAGACAAAAATTCAATCGCAACAAGAAAAAGAGATCTTCTGCCAACGGCGAAATTGAATTCACGTAGGTAGACTGCAATGCATGCCCCCAAATTCATTCGTCCAACATGGTCGTGGCCTATGGCTGTGTAGCTTGTTGTTCGCGCTTGCCACCGCGCTGCCCCTGACCTCGTCCGCCCGTGAAGTAATTGTGGGCATTTACCAGAATGAGCCCAAGCTGTTGGCGGGCCCAGAGGGCCAACCCAGTGGCATTCTGGGCGACTTGCTTCAGGCTGTTGCCAAGAAAGAGGGCTGGACCCTGAAGCCCGTGCGCTGCGAATGGCTGGCCTGCCTGGCTGACCTGGAAGCCGGGCGGCTCGACCTGATGCCTGACGTGGCCTATTCCGATGACCGTGCGGCACGCTTCGACTTTCACCGGGTGCCCTCACTGCACAGTTGGTCACAGCTTTACCAGCGGCGCGGCAGCGAGCAATTGAGCGCGATGACGGACCTGCAAGGCAAACGCCTTGCGCTGCTGGATGGCTCCATTCAACAAGCCTACCTCACTGAGCTATTGAAAGGGTTTGGGTTGGGTACCGAGTTGATTCGGGTGCGCACCCAACAGGAGGCCTTCGAAGCAGTGGAGCGCCAGGACGCTGATGCTGCGGTGGCCAACCGCTTTTATGGTGACTTGCAGGCAAGCCAGTTCAGTTTGGTGCCTTCCTCCATCATGTTTCAACCCGCACAGCTTTATTACGCCACCAGCAAAGGACGAAACGCCGACTTGCTGGTCGCCATTGACAAGCACCTGACGGACTGGAAAGCAAAGCCCGACTCGGTATATCACCAAACGATGGCGCGCTGGATGGGACAAACCGCGTCCAGCGGCATTCCCGGTGTCGTTTGGTGGGGGGGCTCTGCCCTGCTGGGTTTGTTCTTACTGGCCGTGGTCGCAGCACTCATGTTTCGCCGCCAGGTGGCGGAAAAAACAAACCATGTAAAGGCCGGCGAAGCCAAGTTGTCGGAGATTCTGAACGCGGTAGACGCCTACATTTACATCAAAAACCCCGATGGCGTGTACCAGTACGCCAACCGAAAGATGTACTCGCTGTTCGGGCGCTCCATGGCCGACGTGATCGGCAAGGATGATGCGGCCTTGTTTGAGAAGGCGACCGCGACATCCCTGCAGACCAACGACCGACGGGTGTTTGCATTGGGCCAACGCGTCGAAGCAGAAGAACTGGTGAACGACCCCAAGGGCACCGGTGGCATGCGAACCCACCTCTCCATCAAAATGCCTTTGCGCCAGGCCGATGGCGCCATCTATGCTTTGTGTGGCATCTCGACCGACATTACCCGACTGAAAGACGCTGAAGCGGCCGTGCACCAGTTGGCATTTTTCGACCCGTTGACCCACCTACCCAACCGGCGCATGTTGACGGAGCGCCTGCAACAAACACTGGCGGCAAACCAACGCCATCATCAATGTGGCGCGCTGCTCCTGGTCGACATGGATCACTTCAAGGACATCAACGACTCATTGGGGCACCAAGTGGGCGATGAACTTCTTTTGAAGGCGGCAGAGCGCCTGCGAGAGTGCACCCGCGCCGTTGATTTTTTGGCGCACTTGGGTGGCGACGAGTTCATGGTGATGCTGCCGGCACTGGACCCCCAGCCCCAGCAAGCCGTGCGACAAGCCGAACAAGTGGCGCGCAAGATACTGGCGCGTCTCGGCGAATCCTTTTCCCTGACTTCTGGCACACACCAGGGCTCCGCAAGCGTCGGTGTGGCCATGTTTTCCGATGCCAGCCTGTCCCGTGAAGACTTGCTCAAACAAGCCGACCTGGCCATGCACCGCGCCAAGGCAGAGGGGCGGGACACTTTGCGCTTCTTCGACCCTCAAATGCAGGCGCAGGTTTCCGCACGCACCCGACTGGAGGCTGATCTGCGCCAGGCGCTTGCCAACCGGGAGTTTGTATTGCATTACCAGCCGCAAGTTGACTCGCAGGGTCGCTGGCTCGGTGTCGAAGCCCTGATCCGCTGGCAACACCCGCAACGCGGTATGGTCACCCCCAACGACTTCATTCCCGCCGCTGAAACTTGCAACCTGATCTTGCCGCTGGGTCGGTGGGTCATGCAAACGGCCTGCACCCAACTCGCGCTATGGGGGCAGCAGGCCCAGACGGCCCACTTGTGCATGGCAGTGAATGTGAGCCCGCGCGAGCTTAAAAACCCGGACTTCGTGGCTGACGTGCTGTCCACGCTGGATGCCACGGGGGCCGATCCCCGCCGGTTGGAGCTTGAGATCACAGAAAGCCATCTGGTAGACGACCTGGACGCAGTCATCGCGATCTTGAAGTCGCTCAGGGCCCAGGGCGTTCGCTTTTCATTGGATGATTTCGGGACGGGCTATTCGTCTCTGAGCATGCTCAAACATCTGCCCTTGGATCGGCTCAAGATTGACCGATCCTTTGTTCATGACCTGCTGCACGATGATGCCAACACCGCCATCGTCAATACCATCATGACTCTGGGCCACAGCCTGGGCCTGGATGTGATTGCCGAGGGCGTGGAAACGGACGAGCAACGCGCCACATTGCTGGCCCTGGGTTGTGTCAACTACCAGGGCTATCTGTTTAGTCGTCCCGCCCCCATGGCGCAACTTACCCCGGTCTAGCGACCGTTGCTGGTGCGCATCAGCGTGCTTTTTCCGAACAGGCTCTCGATCAGGTCCACCGCAAGTTCAGCCGTCTGGTTGCGCACATCCAGCGCGGGGTTGAGCTCAACCAGGTCCAATGACGCGAGGCGACCGGTGTCAGCAATCATTTCCATGCACAACTGCGCCTCACGGTAAGTGGGGCCGCCCCGCACGGTGGTGCCCACACCGGGAGCATCCGAGGGGTCCAGAAAGTCCACATCCAGACTGACGTGCAAATGGGTATTGGCATCCACCAGCGCCAGCGCCAACTCCATGGCGTGGCGCATGCCCATCTCGTCGATGTAGCGCATATCAAACACTTCGATGCCCGCGTCGTGCACCAAGCGCTTCTCACCCTCGTCCACACTGCGAATACCAATCTGACGAATGTCCTTTGCGTTGAGCGCCGGAATATGGCCACCGATTTCAATCAATGCCTGCGGGCCGTGTCCACACAGGCAGGCCACGGGCATGCCATGAATGTTGCCGGTGGGAGTGAGCGTGGCGGTGTTGAAGTCGGCATGGGCGTCAAACCAGAGCACACGCAACTTCTTGCCCGCTTCGCGGCAATATTTGGCCACGGCGCTGATGGAGCCGATGCCCAGGCAGTGGTCCCCCCCCATCATGATGGGCAAACGACCGTCTTTCAGTTCGGCGTACATGGCGTCATGCAGCAATTGATTCCACTGCACCACTTCTGGCAGGTGGCGGAAACCGTCCACCGCGTCTAGCCACGGGTTCATGGGGCCGTCAATATTGCCGCAATCTTTGACGTCCACCCCAAACTGGGTGATGGCTTGGGAGATGCCTGCTACGCGCAAGGCGGCCGGGCCCATGCGGGCACCCAGGGTGCCGGCGCCGATGTCGGTCGGCACGCCAATCAGGCTGACGCCACCGGATGCGAAAGAAGTCGAAGCGTTTGTAGTCATGCCATGGCCACTGGTGCGGCGGTGTTAGAGAGTTGAGCGGCCACTGCGGCCGGGCGAATCAGGCTGAACAAGTCTTTGGGGTTGGCCAGCTCGGGGATCAAGGATACCGCTTGCCCCACACCCAAGGCCAGCGCGGTGTCGCGCATAAAGCGCAGGGCCGAATAGTCTTCCAGCGCAAATCCCACCGAGTCAAACACAGTGACTTGCTGTTCATCAGCCCGGCCGGCCACCTTGCCACTCAGCACTTGCCACAACTCTGTCACGGCAAAGTCAACTGGCAGATGCTGCAAGTCGCCTTCAATGCGGGTTTGGGGCTCGTACTCCACAAACACCGAGGCGCCCAGCAACACACCGGGGTGAAGCTCGGTCTTGCCGGGGCAGTCGCCACCAACGCCGTTGATGTGCATGCCCGGCTCAATGAGATCGGGCGTGAGGATGGTTGCATTGGTTTTATCGGCCGTCACAGTGGTCACGATGTCAGCGCCGCGCACGGCGTCGGCAATGCTGGCGCAAGCGGTCAGTCGCAAGGCCGTGTGGCTCAAGTTACTCATTAACTTGGCGGTCGCCTCGGGGTCGGTGTCATACAGGCAAATTTCCTCAATACCCAACAGGTGGTGAAACGCCAGCGCCTGAAACTCGCTTTGAGCGCCATTGCCGATCAAAGCCATGCGCTTGCTGCCAGGACGGGCCAGGGCCCGTGCGGCCACCGCCGACATCGCGGCGGTGCGCAAGGCGGTGGTCAGCGTGAGCTCGCTCAACAACTCAGGAATACCGGTGTCCACGTCAGCGAGCACGCCAAAGGCCATCACGGTGGGCAAGCCCACGCGATGGTTTTTGGGGTGGCCGTTGACGTACTTGAAGGCGTAGGTCTTGGCATCGGCAATCGGCATCAGCTCAATCACCCCTTCCGTCGAATGACTGGCCACCCGCGCGCATTTGTCAAAATCTTCCCAGCGCAGGTAGTCGGCTTGGATGTAATCGGCCATGCGACTCAGGGCAACATGAGCGCCCAGTTTGTTCACAATGGCAGCCACGTCTTGGGCGCTAAGAAACTGGGTTTGGACAGAAGGTGTAGAGGTCATGATGAAGTGCTCGGTTATTAACATTCAGTGTCACCAAGATCAATAGCAATGTAAATCGTCAACAATGCTTGCTTTTTGATAT
>JBBKVN010000484.1:0-3378 GCA_037968455.1 Rhodoferax sp. | reverse complement strand
CAAAAAAACACCGGACCTGATTCATCCCGACAGTCAGGCCCACCAGCGTGCGCGCATGGAACTCATCAACAACAACATGCCGGTGACCAGCATGGTGGAGGCCCGGTTTCTCCGTCTGGACGGTCGCGTGATCGATGTTGAGGTGCAGGGGACGGCCATTGTTTACCAAGGCGTGCGGGCGATACAGGTGGCCATTCATGACATCACGGAAAGGAAGGCGCACCAGAAAAAGCTCGAACACGTTGCGCACTTTGACTCCCTGACGGGGCTGCCCAACCGGGTGTTGCTGGCCGACCGGTTGCAGCAGGGCATGGCCCAGGCCGAGCGGCGCGGCACTGTCTTGGCGGTGGCTTATCTCGATCTGGACGGGTTCAAGGCCATCAATGATCGCTATGGACACCAAACCGGTGACCAGTTGCTGATCGCACTGGCGGCGCGCATGGGGCAGACCCAGCGGGAGGGGGACACGCTGGCGCGCCTGGGCGGGGACGAGTTTGTGGCCGTTTTGCTTGACCTGGAAAACGGGGATGCCAGTTTGCCTATGTTGACCCGGCTGCTCGCGGCGGCTGCCAAGCCGGTTCAACTGGATGGCAAGAGCCTGCAGGTGTCCGCGAGTTTGGGGGTCACTTTTTACCCCCAGTCGGACGGCGTGGACGCAGATCAATTGCTGCGCCAGGCTGATCAGGCCATGTACCAGGCCAAGCTGGCGGGAAAAAACCGCCATCACGTCTTTGATACGGAGCTGGATCGCCATGTGCGCGGCCACCATCAAAGCCTGGAGCGCATCAAGCGGGCCTTGCTGGAGGCTGAGTTCGTGCTTCACTACCAGCCCAAAGTCAATATGCGCACGGGCCAGGTGATTGGGGTGGAGGCCTTGATTCGTTGGCAGCATCCAGACGATGGCTTGCTGGCCCCCGCTGCGTTTCTGCCGGTGATTGAAGACCACATGCTGGCAGTGGATGTCGGTGAGTGGGTGCTTGCCACAGCTTTGGACCAGGTGTTGCAGTGGCAATCGCATGGGCTGACGCTGCCGGTGAGTGTGAACATCAGTGCGTTTCAGCTCCAGCAGCCTGATTTTTCTTCGCGATTGCGCACCTTGCTGGGCGCCCACAAGGGCTTGCCGCCCAACAGCTTGCAGTTGGAAGTGCTGGAGACCAGCGCCATGACCGATCTGGCCCACGTCTCGGCTGTGATTGCCGATTGCCGTGGCCATGGCGTGACCTTTGCATTAGATGACTTTGGCACCGGCTATTCGTCACTGACCTACCTGAAACACCTTCCGGTGAGTTGCCTGAAAATTGACCAAAGTTTTGTTCGGAACATGCTGGATGACCCCGATGATCTCGCCATTCTGGAAGGTGTGATTGGTCTGGCTGCAACCTTCCGACGAGAGGTGATTGCGGAAGGGGTTGAAACCCTGGAGCACGGAGTGATGTTGCTGCAGTTGGGTTGTGACTTGGCGCAGGGCAATGGCATTGCCGCTGCCATGCCCGGCACCGAGGTGGGCGCGTGGGTTCAGTCGTTTCAGCCCGCGCCGGCTTGGCTGAATCAAGCGCCAATCAATCAGGATGATTTGCCCTTGCTCATTGCCGGTGTCGAGCACCGGGCGTGGTTGGGTGCCGTTGAAAAATATGTACTGGGCGAGCGCGCCGCCCCTCCGCCTCTTGATCTTCATGAATGTCGTTTGGGCAGTTGGTTAAAGGGTGCGGGCCAGGCTCGTCATGGCGCGCAGCCAGGGTTTGACGAGGTTTCTCTCTTGCATGAGGAGGTGCACGCCGTCGCCAGAAGGCTGTGCGAGCTTAAATCGTCAGGCCAGATCGATCAGGTGCTGGAGCACCTGAATGAGATTCAAACCCCTAGCCAGGCGTTGTTGGCCCAGCTCTCGACCCTGGCCCAACTGCGCCGCTAGCGGGCGATGCGGCAAATGCGCGTATCCTCAAGTCCATGCTGCGATTGACCCAAGCCCCCAACCTTGCCATTGCCACCCTGTGGGCCGACGCCCTGGCCGTGGAGGGCATTGACAGCAGTGTGGAGCGCGCCTACCTCTCCGGCTTGGCCGGTGGCCTGCCGCCCGACCAGTGTTTGCCCGAGGTCTGGATTCACCACGACCAGCAAGAAGACCGGGCACGCACGCTCTTGTATAACCTGCAGCACGTGCCGCAGCAGCGTTGGTTCTGCACCTGCGGGGAGCTGGTGGAGGGTGGTTTTGAGCAGTGCTGGCAATGTGGCGCCCTGATGCCGCGCTGAGAAGCGGGCAAGCCAATGCCGGTGAATTGAGTGCAACAATGACGGCATGACGCTCACAGAACTCAAATACATTGTGGCCGTGGCCCGAGAACGCCACTTTGGCCGTGCGGCCGAGGCCTGCCATGTGTCGCAACCCACCTTGTCAGTGGCGGTCAAAAAGCTTGAAGAGGAGTTGGAAGTCAAGCTGTTTGAGCGCAGCGCCAATGAGGTGTCCGTGACGCATTTGGGCGAAGAAATCGTCCGCCAGGCCCAAAGCGTGCTGGAGCAGGCCACCCACATCCGGGAAATTGCCAAACGCGGCAAAGACCCGCTGGATGGGCCGCTCACGCTGGGCGTGATCTACACCATTGGGCCTTATTTGCTGCCGGACCTAGTGCGCCAGATGATCACCCACACGCCGCAGATGCCGCTGGTGTTGCAGGAGAATTTCACAGTCAAGCTGCTGGACATGCTGCGCACCGGCGAGATTGACTGTGCCATCCTGGCCGAGCCCTTCCCTGACGCCGGACTGGCCTTGGCCCCGTTGTATGACGAGCCTTTTTTGGCAGCTGTGCCCTTCCATCACGCGCTGGCGGCCCATGACACTGTGAGCACCGAGGCGCTCAAGCAGGAAACCATGCTGCTGCTGGGCAGCGGTCATTGCTTTCGCGATCATGTGCTGGAGGTGTGCCCGGAGTTTGCACGCTTCTCCAGCAACACGGAGGGCATTCGCAAGAGTTTTGAAGGCTCTTCCTTGGAGACCATCAAACACATGGTGGCAGCTGGCATGGGAGTCACGCTGGTGCCCCGGCTGAGCGTGCCCAGCGAGGCGCTGGCGCCCAAGCCGCGTCGCAAGCGCGACGAAGACCCGTTTGTCAAATACCTGCCGTTTGAGAAGAACCCGCCCACACGGCGGGTGGTGCTGGCCTGGCGGCGAAGTTTTACCCGCTATGAGGCCATCGCCGCTTTGCGCAATGCCATTTACGCCTGTGAATTGCCAGGCGTGACCCGTTTGTCCTGAGCTGGAGTGTTTTAGATGTCTCTTTTCCAAGCCGCCGTGCTGGCGCCGGTCCCCACGGTGGGCCGCTATTTGTTCTATTCAGTGAAAGATGGCTTGGCCGTTCGTGAGCAATTGCGCCAGTTCTCTGACCT
>JBBKVN010000483.1:0-5786 GCA_037968455.1 Rhodoferax sp. | reverse complement strand
GGCGTCAGGCCAAGGATTGCAAGCTGATTGAAGGTGGCAATGTGACGGTGATTCAGGGGACGAAACCGCCTGCTGCCAAAAGCACCTCATCGGCGTCAAGTGCTGCAGCGCCCGCCAATAGCCCCCGCGTGGACAGCAGCGAGCAAAAATCGCGTGACTCAGATGCCCGTCAAATTCTGGAGTCTGAACTCAAGAAGGCGGAGGCCCGTCAGGCGGAGCTGGCGAAGGAGTATAAGAACGGTGAGCCCGACCAGCAAGGCGGAGAAGCCCGCAATCACCAAAAATACCTGGACCGCGTTGCTGAGCTGAAAGCCAGTTTGTCCCGAATCGAGAGCGATATTGCCGGTATACGGCGTGAGTTGGGGCGGGTTTCAAATGGTTCCGGCGCCAAGTAGTTCTCAGTCAATTCCAATTGATAGCCCGAAAAGCGTTGACGAAAGTCACCGCTTTTCTTCCTTTGACCTTTTGGCCACACTGGTGGCCGTTGTGAATGGCGAGGGCGAGGTGCTATTTGCCAATGCCGTGCTGGAAGACGCCTTGGGCATGTCTCGCCGGGCCATCATTGGGGCCAATTTGGCCGACCATTTCACAGAATCATCGCCACTTGAGAGTGCTTTGGTTGGGGTGAGCGGCAACGAGTTTGCTGCCTTGCGTTATGACGCCTGGCTCAAGCGGGTGAACCACGACGCGCTGCCCGTGCATGTGATCGTGTCGCAAACCGACAACTCGCGGGAAATCATTGTTGAGCTGCTGCCGCAAGAGCAGCAAGCACGTCAGGAGCGTGAAGAGCGTTTGGCGGATCAGGCGCAGACCAACAAGGAGCTCATTCGCAATCTGGCGCATGAGATCAAGAATCCGCTAGGCGGCATTCGGGGTGCGGCGCAGTTGTTGGAGATGGAAATAGAGTCCCGTGAACTCACGGAGTACACCCAGGTCATTATTCGGGAGGCTGATCGCCTGCAAACACTGGTAGATCGATTGCTGGCACCGCATCGGCGCCCGCATTTGGTGGGCGACGTCAATATCCACGAGGTGTGCGAGCGTGTGCGTACTTTGATCTTGGCCGAGTTCCCCAAGGGCCTTAAAGTGGTTCGGGACTATGACACCTCAATCCCTGAGTTTCGTGGCGACCGGGAACAGTTGATTCAAACGGTGTTGAACATTGCGCACAACGCCTGTCAGGCCTTGTCGGAGCTGATTGCAGACAAGCAAGCCCACTTGACATTTCGCACGCGTATCGCAAGACAGGTAACTTTTGGCAAGCAACGCTACAGGTTGGCATTGGAATTGCATGTCATTGACAACGGGCCTGGCGTACCAGACTCGATCAAGGACCGAATCTTCTATCCCCTGGTTTCCGGGCGGGAAGGGGGCTCGGGATTGGGGCTGACTTTGGCACAAACCTTTGTTCAGCAACACCATGGCTTGATTGAGTGTGACAGCGTGCCAGGCCACACGGACTTCAAGATATTGATACCTTTGCCGTGAGCTTTACCCATTAACCGTTGACCTGAGGTGCCCCAATTTTATGAAGCCGATTTGGATCGCAGATGATGACCAGTCCATCCGCTTCGTACTGGAGAAAGCCCTGCTGCGTGAAAACCTGCCCACCCGCAGCTTCACCAACCCCCGAGATGTTTTGGCGGCACTGACTAGCGCCACGGAAGACGATGGTCCACAGATCTTGGTCAGCGACATTCGCATGCCCGGCGGTTCCGGCCTGGATCTGCTGGAAAAGGTCAAGGAGAAGTTCCCTGGCCTGCCCGTGATCATCATGACGGCTTATTCCGATCTGGATAGTGCCGTTTCCGCTTTCCAGGGCGGGGCGTTTGAGTACCTGCCCAAGCCGTTTGATGTGCCCAAAGCGGTTGAACTGATTCGCCGCGCGGTTGAAGAAAGTCAGCGTGAAGAGGTCGCTGAAGAAGGCTTGGCCCAAACGCCTGAAATGCTGGGTCAGGCACCCGCCATGCAAGATGTTTTTCGGGCCATTGGCCGCTTGAGTCAGAGCAATGTCACGGTCATGATCACCGGCGAGTCGGGTTCCGGCAAAGAGTTGGTCGCCCGCGCTTTGCACAAACATTCCACACGCTCAGGCGGGCCGTTTGTGGCTATCAACACGGCGGCCATTCCCAAAGATTTGCTGGAGTCGGAGTTGTTTGGTCATGAACGAGGCGCTTTTACCGGCGCGCAAACCATGCGACGAGGCCGGTTTGAGCAGGCCGATGGCGGAACGTTGTTTCTGGACGAAATTGGAGACATGCCCTTCGATTTGCAAACCCGTTTGCTGCGGGTGCTTAGCGACGGACATTTTTACCGGGTGGGCGGTCATTCTGCGGTCAAGACCAATGTGCGGGTGATTGCAGCCACGCACCAGAATTTGGAGCAGCGGGTCAAAGAAGGTGGTTTCCGGGAAGATTTGTTTCACCGACTCAATGTGATTCGCCTGCGACTGCCCGCCCTGCGGGAACGCAAGGAAGACATCGCCATGTTGACCCGCCACTTCCTGCAGCAAAGCGCCGTACAGCTTGGGGTAGAGCCCAAGCGTATTTCTGATGCGGCGCTGGGCTGGCTGGGGACTTTTGGTTTTCCTGGCAACGTGCGCCAACTTGAGAACATTTGCCATTGGCTAACTGTCATGGCCCCCGCGCAGGTGATTGAACCCAAAGATTTGCCGCCTGAGGTCGGTGTGACCCAGCGTGCGAACGTGGCGGCGGCCGATTCGCCGCCCGTTCTGCCCACGGTGTTTGCGGCCAGCCCGACGGAAACCTGGGCAGAACCGGCCCAGCTTGGCTCCGCAAGTGCCCCTCCGGCGCATGATGAGTTGGCAGAGACGCTGGCCCTTGTTCCCGCCCCATCGGGCAGTGGCTGGGAGTTGGGACTAGAGTCTGACGCAGCGGCCCTGTTGGCGACCGACCGAACCGATGTATGGGATGAATTGACCCGCCGGTTTGAGGCGTGCCTGATTCAAACCGCTCTGGCGGCCACTCGTGGCCGACGTATTGAAGCTGCGCTGAAACTAGGCATTGGGCGCAACACTATTACCCGAAAAATCCAGGAGCTTGGCCTGGAGTAAGGCCTTGGTGCAAGTGGTGACGCAGATTGCCCTGCGCGCACGTTGAGCTGCCGAGGGCCATGTGTTGGGTGGGCTTTCGCACGCTGGCAAAATGAAGGCCATGAACTCTGCCACCCTCGAGCGTCCCCAACCTGAGCCACGCAGCGCCTACAAGGTTTTTCGGTCCATCGGCACCCGCTGGATGGACAACGATGCCTACGGTCATGTCAACAATGTGGTCTATTACAGCTGGTTTGACACCGCTGTGAATGCCTACCTGATTGAGCAGGGGGTGTTAGACATTCACCAGGGCGAGTCGATTGGTCTGGTGATCGAAACCCAATGCAACTATTTTTCACCGCTGGCGTTCCCCCAAACCGTGGAAGCTGGCATTCGGGTGAGTCGACTCGGCAGTAGCAGTGTTCGTTACGAAGTTGGCCTGTTTGCCGCCGGCGAAGCCCTCACCGCCGCTCGGGGTCACTTTGTCCACGTGTATGTGGACAAAGTGAGCCGCCGGCCTCAGCCTTTGCCTGTCCCTTTGAAAACCGTTCTTGAGACCCTTTTATGACCCCCATGACCGTGGCAGACGCCATCACCTCGCGCATGTCGACGCGTGCCTTCACCTCACAACCCGTGGCTCGGGAGCAGATCACTGAGTTGCTGCAGACCGCCAGTCGGGCGCCCTCGGGCACCAACACCCAGCCCTGGAAGGTGTATGTGCTCCAAGGCGCAAGCCAGGCCGCTTTGGTGGACAAGGTGTGTACCGCCCACGATGCCATTCGCGCCCAACCGGAGTTGGCTGCGCAATACCGGGAGGCCTACGACTATTACCCTGAAAAGTGGGTCAGCCCCTACATTGACCGTCGCCGCGAAAACGGCTGGGGCCTGTATGGCTTGTTGGACATTGGCAAAGGCGACAAAGACAAGATGCATGCGCAGCATCAGCGCAACTTCAAATTTTTCGACGCCCCGGTGGGATTCATGTTCACCATTGAGCAAGTCATGGGTCGGGGATCGTTGGTTGACTACGGCATGTTTATGCAAAGCATCATGGTGGCGGCCCGGGGCCTGGGCTTGCACACCTGCCCGCAGGCGGCCTGGAACGGGTTTGCAAAGATCATCTTGCCCCATATTGGTGCCGGAGAGAACGAGATGCTGGTGTGCGGCATGTCCTTGGGCTATGCAGATGAAACCAAAGTGGTTAATACCTTTCACACACCGCGCGTGCCGGTTGAAGAGTTCACGCATTGGCTGGACTAATGGTTGCCGGTTAATTTTGCTATTAAATATATAGCTGCTTGCGCATGTCGCACGGGCGCTTTAGGGTGATTTATCTATGAATTCAAATAAACCAAAGATTCTGGTTGCCAGAGCCGTTTTCCCCGATGTGCTGGCCAAGCTGGACGCACATTTTGAGGTGCAGAGCAATCAGGATGATGTGCTTTGGACGCCGGAGGAGCTGGCGCAGAAGTTGCAGGGCAAAGCGGGCGTGTTCACCACCGGGAGCCAGCGGATTGACGCGGCGCTTCTGTCGGCTTGTCCAGATTTGAAGGTGTGCGCCAACATGGCGGTAGGTTTCAACAACTTCGACCTGACCGCCATGACCGCTGCCGGCGTGCTCGGCACCAATACGCCGGACGTTTTGACTGAGACCACCGCTGACTTCGGGTTTGCCTTGCTCATGGCCACTGCACGACGCATAGCCGAGAGCGAACGCTTTTTGAGAGCCGGCCTGTGGAACCGCTGGCGCTATGACATGTTTGCCGGTGGCGAGGTGCACGGCAGCACGCTTGGCATTCTGGGCATGGGGCGCATTGGCCAGGGCATTGCCAAACGCGGCGCACACGGCTTTGACATGAATGTGATTTATCACAACCGCTCTCGACTTGACGAGGCGACCGAAGCCCAGTGCAAGGCCCATTTCGTTAGCAAGGACGAGTTATTGGCGCAGGCTGACCATCTGGTGCTGGTCTTGCCTTACTCCGAGTCATCGCACCACGCCATTGGGGAGGCCGAGTTGAGTCAGATGAAGCCAAGTGCCACTTTGATCAATATTGCAAGGGGCGGCATTGTGGACGACGCCGCGTTGGCGGTCGCCCTGAAAAATGGCACGATTGCGGCGGCGGGGCTGGATGTGTTTGAGGGTGAGCCGCAGGTTCACCCAGACTTGTTGACGGTGCCCAACGTGGTTTTGACCCCCCACATTGCCAGCGCCACGCAGGCCACCCGCCTGGCCATGGCGCATCTAGCGGCCGACAACCTGATTGGGTTTCTGTGCCATGGCAAGGCCCTGACGCCTTTGAACCCGGAAGTGCTTCCAATCGCCTGACGTCAAGCTCAGCGCTTGCGACTGCGTCGCTTGGTAACGGTGCGCCAGCGCCAGATCAGCGTGATCACCCCGTAGGTGAGCAGGCCCATGAGGACCGCCGTGATGGACAAGCCCACCAACAAGGGCTTGCCCAAGGCGGTAACCCGCGTCCACAGGCCGGCGTCCTCGTCGACCTCGGCCGAGGCGAGGAGATCTTTGGGGCTGGCTGTCTTTTTCGCGCCGGTAACCACAACGCCCAATTTGTAGGCGCCGTAATAGATGGGGCCAAACGTCACCGGGTTGCTTACCAGTGTGCTAGCAATCGCCGCTGGAATGTTCGCTCGCATGACCACTGCCGCTGCGACCGATGCGGGAATCTGAGCTACCGGGATGATCAGGCCAAAGAACACGCCCAATGCCACCCCC
>JBBKVN010000482.1:0-9812 GCA_037968455.1 Rhodoferax sp. | reverse complement strand
GCATGCCGCCCCAGGGACTGGATCTCTTCAACAAGGTCGAAGAACATGAAAAGAGCGAGAAATCCAATGGTGACAAAGGCTACGGCGGTCAGGACTTCGCCGTAAATCAGGCGTCGAATGGTTTTCATGATGTTATTTCGTCCTGCTTAGAGGCGGAGGGTCGTCTGACCGCCCATCGACGCCAGTGCCAGTTGTTGTGCACTTTACTCAGCCACAGGACGGCCAACACGAAGGTGCCGCCATGCAAAGTCAACATAAGCGGGGCGAGTCCGTACCGACCAGATGAGATCCAGCTTTGGCCCAAGCCGAGCAAGTTGTAATAAAGGACAAATGCGAACATCGCAAACACCAGGTTGGCGCTGCGACCAACCCGGGGGTTCCCGCCTGAAATGGCCACGCTAATGACCAGAAAGTTGATGGCCGCCAGGATCAGGCCAAAACGCCACGACAACTCAGCCTGGTTCAGCAGGGTGGGGTTTTTAAGCAGATCGAGGGTTGGGCTGGTGTCGATCTCCAGTGGGCCGTCACCGTCAAAGACATCGACGCCCACTTTGGTGCCATATTCCTCAAATTCACTGACCCGCAAGGACTGATCACCGATTTCATTTTCAAGTCGTTGGCCGTTGCTCAGCATCAGGAATCGATCTTTCCCTATGGTTTCGACCCGGCCACGGCGGGCAGAGGTGGTGGTTTGTTTGCCGTCTTCGGTCGTGGCAATGAATACACTGCTGCCGGCTTGCGGGTTCAGCAGGTCTTTTTCGACAAAAAATACGCGTTTTCCCCCGGCGGACTCCTGAAATTGACCTGGTTCAATGCGTTCTAGGTCACCTCTGCGCTCGTACTGGAGCTTCATGTCGTCGATACGTTGGTTTGACCAAGGAAGAACCAGCAGTGCCAGAGCGGCAATTGCCGCCAACACGGGCCAGGCAAACCGGAACATGGGGCCGAGCAAGCCCGCCAGCCCTTGGCCGCTTGAGAACCAGATTACCATTTCACTGTCTCGGTACATGCGCGACAGCGCGGCCATGATGGAGATGAAAAGACTCATGGTCAAAATGGTAGGCATGTAGGCCAACACGGTGTAGCCCATGACCAGCATCACATCGGACGGATTAAAGCTGCCGCGGGAGGCCTGACCCAAGGTGCGGATGAGCGTCATGGTCATGACGACGGTCGCCAGAACAATCAGCGTCGCGCCAAAACTGCGGGCCAGCTCCTTGCGTATCGAGGAATGGAATAACATTGGTTGGACAATTTTCGGGGCAAGGCAGGCTGCAAGAAGCAATCCGTGTTGACCTCAACTAATAGGGAATCCTGAATTATGAACTTTGAACTCAAATCACTGAGCGTGGCTGCGGCAGCTCTTCTGAAGGCCGATGGCTTGATTGTCCTTGCAACTGACGGCTTCAAACCATCCAAGGATGAACTTCTTACCGTCGTTGATCAAGCGCTGAAAGCCGGTGATTTTGAGACCAAAGCAGGCAAAACGCTGTCTCTCTACCGACCAACGGGCTTCAAAGCGACCCGTGTTGTCTTTGCTGGCGCGGGTGAGGGCGCGGCCAAGGACGTCCGCCAAGCCCTAGTGGCTGCCATGGCAATTTTCAAGGCAAGCAAGGCCAAACAACTTGTCGTCTGCTTTGCCGATTCGCCGACGGACGAGGCATTGAGGAGCGCCGTGATGGCTGTGGCGGACACCAGTTACGTCTACACCACCACAAAATCAAAGCCAGAGGGTAGGGAGCTCCAAAGCGTCATCGTGGGTGTGCCTAAGCTGGGCAAGTTGAAGGCCGGTTTTGACAGCTTGGCCGCCACAGTTTGTGGCGTGGAGTTTGCCAAAGAGTGGGCGAATCGTCCCGCCAATCATGCGACGCCTTTATTGTTGGCGGATGCGGCGCGTTCACTTACCAAATTTCCCAAAATCAAATGTGAAATTTTGGGCCCCAAAGAAGTTGAAAAGCTGAAAATGGGCGCCTTTATGGCTGTCGCACAGGGGTCCGAGCAGCCATTGCAGTTCATTGTCTTGCGCTACGACGGTGCCGCCAAGTCGCAGGCGCCCACGGTGTTGGTGGGGAAGGGCATTACCTTCGACTGTGGTGGTGTGTCTATCAAGCCTGCGGCAGAGATGGACGAAATGAAATTTGACATGTGTGGCGCCGCCAGTGTGTTGGGCGTTTTTCGTGCCTTGGGAGAGCTGACTCCAGCCATCAACGTGATTGGATTGATACCCGCTTGCGAGAACTTGATCAACGGGCGGGCCGTCAAGCCAGGGGACGTGGTAACCAGCATGAGCGGACAGACCATCGAAATTTTGAATACCGATGCGGAAGGTCGCCTGGTTTTGTGCGACGCATTGACCTATGCCGAGCGTTTCAAGCCTCGCGCCGTCATTGACATTGCCACGTTGACGGGCGCCTGTGTAGTCGCGCTTGGTGCGGTGAGGAGTGGTCTCTTTTCTGACGACGAGAAACTGGTTGCGGCCTTGACCGAGGCAGGGTCCAATTCGCTGGATCTGTGCTGGCGGATGCCGTTGGACGAAGATTACGCGGAGGGGCTCAAAACAAATTTTGCAGATGTCGCCAATGTCGCCGGTCGCGCCGGTGGCGCCGTAACCGCCGCCAAGTTTCTACAGCGTTTCACCGCCAAATTCCCATGGGCTCACCTGGACATTGCAGGAACGGCGTGGAAAAGCGGCGCAGCCAAAGGCGCCACCGGTCGCCCGGTTCCCCTGTTGTTGGCGTATCTGACCGCAACGAGCAAATAAGGGCACGGTTTTCCTTGACTGAAGTTGCCTTTCATTTCAACGCGCCGGACCCCGTCGCGTATGCCTGTCGTTTATTACGAAAGGCGGTGAGCGCTGGTGCCAAGGTGGTGGTGACGGGTGCTCCTGCCACCCTAAAGCAGCTGGATGCAGCGCTCTGGACGGTCTCTGCGACTGATTTTGTACCGCATTGCCTGCTTCGAGGAGACCCAAGAGTCATCGCTGCTTCTCCGGTTATTTTGACCACGCAAATTGAATCTGCACCGCATCATGAGGTTCTTCTCAACTTGGGAGATTCGATTCCAATTGGCTTCGAGGCGTTCAAGCGCGTCATTGAGGTCGTCAGCCTTGAGGAGGGTGAGCGTCAGGCGGCAAGAGCGCGGTGGATTGAATACACGCGCCTTGGCTACAAGCTTCAACGGCATGACCTGATCTTGAATGCGGGGGCTGAATGAACACGCCTCCTCGCCAATTGCCGCGATTCTTGCCGACCTTGACCGAAGTTGTTCGACCGTCGGAGTTGATGGTTGAAAAGCATCCTTCTCCGCACGATTCGGAAGCGCTCGTGCAGGCTGTCATGGCTCGGGTGGATGCTCTCATCAAAACACGTGTCCACCAAGAACTGGAGAACCTGATTCGCTCCGCCATCGACGAGCGCTCAGTCACCCTGTGCTCAGATTTAAAAGTGGAGTTGAATGCGGAGATCCGAGAAATCGTGTCAGACGTCGTCGCTGCTCAGAATGAAGAAAATAAGTTCAAATCATGAGGCATTAGCCTGGGGGCTCAGTGTCTTCCCTATGTATTTGCGGGTGAATTTACGTTATCGTACCGGGTGTGTATTTATTCATATTCACATTTAGTGTCCTCTCGATTTTCTAACTTGGAGTTTTTATGCATTTCAAAGTGAAAAGTACTTTGACCGTATTGGCTGCAGCCACTCTGCTGGTGGCTTGTGGTAAGAAGGAAGAGGCTGCTGCCCCTGCCGCCCCTGCGGCTGCACCTGTGGCAGTTGAGGCACCTAGCTCAGTTGTCAAAATCGGTCACGTTGGCCCAACCAGCGGTGCGATTGCCCACTTGGGTAAAGACAATGAAAACGGCGCCCGTTTGGCGATCGAAGAGCTGAACACTGCTGGCGTCATGATTGACGGCCAAAAGGTCACGCTCGAATTGATGGCTGAAGACGACGCTGCTGATCCTAAGCAGGGCACGGCTGTTGCTCAAAAGCTGGTTGATGCGAAGGTCGCCGGTGTTGTGGGTCACCTGAATTCTGGTACCACCATTCCTGCTTCCAAGATTTACAGCGACGCAGGCATTCCACAGGTTTCACCTTCCGCGACAAATCCAAAGTACACACGTCAGGGCTTCAAAACGGCCTTCCGTATGGTGGCTGATGACACCCAGTTGGGCGGAACATTGGGCCGTTACGCTGTAAATACATTGAAGGGCCAATCCATTGCCGTGATCGATGACCGTACTGCGTACGGTCAAGGTGTTGCTGAAGAGTTCAGCAAAGCCGTCGAAGCAGCAGGTGGGAAATTGGTTGCGAAGGAATTCACAACGGACAAAGCCACTGACTTCAACTCGATTCTGACATCCATCAAAGGCAAAAAGCCTGATGTCATCTTCTTCGGTGGTATGGACGCTGTTGCTGGCCCCATGTTGAAGCAGATGAAGGCACTCGGCATCAAAGCCAAGTTCATGGGTGGTGATGGCATTTGCTCAACCGAATTGGTCAAGCTGGGTGGCGACGCTATTGTGGACGACATGGTCTACTGCGCCGAAGCCGGTGGTGTCGAAGGCGAAGACAAGGTTGGAATGGATGCATTCAGGACCAAGTTCAAGGACAAGTTTGGTTCTGACGTCCAAGTCTATGCTCCATATGTTTACGACGCTGTGAACATCATGGTTGCCGCGATGGTGAAGGCTGGTTCATCTGATCCAGTCAAGTACCTGCCTGTTTTGGCTGCTACAGCCGATTACAAAGGTGTGACTGGCCCAGTGACGTTTGATGAGAAGGGTGACATCAAGAATGGCGCGCTGACTTTGAAAACTGTTCGCGGTGGTCAATTGACTACTCTGGCCGTGATTCGCTAATCAGCGAGTTTAGCGATGCCAGTCTTAGACTGGCACAAAGGAGCATCCCAAAAGGTGCTCCTTTTTTTTCGCCAGCAAAAAGCAAGCGCGAAATTCAGGCCCGTCTGAGTTGAGTTTTTTGCGACTTAATTGTCGATCATTCAAAAATCTTCGTTTGGCTCGGTTAAACTACTGTTTGCTGGAACGGTGGATGAGCGGTTTAAGTCACACGCCTGGAAAGCGTGCGAGGGGTCAAACCCTCCGCGGGTTCGAATCCCGCCTGTTCCGCCAGTAAAAAGAAAACCCTGCATCAAGTGATTGATGCAGGGTTTTGCTTTTGGTGCTTTCTATTTGTTGGTCTGGATCATCTTCATCGCTGATGCGACGAGCGCGGAGACTTCTGTCATGTTGCTGGGTACGATCAAGGTCGTTGTCGCGTCCTCTGCGACCTTCGCATAAGCGTCAACTGCTTTCTCAGCTACTTTCAATTGAACAGCTTCGGCCCCACCTGGTTGGCGGATCGCAGAGGCAATGCGTTCAATCGCGCCAGCTGTGGCTTCTGCAACCGCAGTGATAGATTGCGCTTCGCCTTCTGCCTTGTTGATCACGGCCTGCTTTTCACCCTCAGAGCGAGCAATAAAGGCCTCGCGTTCACCAGTGGCAATATTGATCTGCTCTTGGCGGCGCCCCTCTGATGCAGCGATAAGGGCTCGCTTCCCCCGTTCCGCAGTGATCTGCTGTTGCATGGCATGCAAAATTTCTTTCGGTGGGGTCAGGTCTTTAATTTCATACCGAAGCACCTTCACGCCCCAATTCAGTGCCGCCTCGTCGACAGCTTGAACCACTTGGGCGTTAATGATGTCCCGTTCCTCAAAGGTCTTGTCCAGTTCGAGCTTGCCAATAATTGAGCGAAGTGACGTTTGGGCCAGTTGAGAGATGGCCATGATGTAGTTGCTGGACCCGTAGCTAGCCCGCATCGCATCGGTTACTTGGAAGTACAGAATGCCGTCGACTTGAAGCTGTGTGTTGTCTTTGGTGATGCAAATCTGACTCGCTATATCCAGCGGCACTTCCTTCAACAAGTGCTTGTACGCGACCTTGTCGACAAATGGAATCAAAAAATTCAAGCCAGGCGACAGTGTTCCTGTGTACTTGCCCAAACGCTCAACCACCCAAGCATGTTGTTGAGGAACCACCTTGACTGATTGGGTGATAAAGATGACTGCGATGATGAGCAGTATTGTTGCAATTTCCATTAATGACTCCAATTTTCACTGTTGTTTCAAATTCACGAACGCTTGACTATCAAACGGCTGCCGACCACTTGGACGATGCGGTAGCGACCTGCCGTTGGAGGCGCTGTGTCTTCCAATGTTGCCACGCTCCAATTCGCCCCTCTGTACTTCACCGTGCTTGTTCCGTCGGACTGCCATAGGTCAATTTGAACGGTTTCACCGATGTCCAAATTGCCATCTTGATTGGTGTTCGCAGATGCGCCGCTTGACTTTGCACGCCTATAGCGTCGCCACGCGATGACTGAGCCGCTGCTGAAGACTGCCGCGACGACGAGTTGAATTGCCATTGTGGCGCCCGCATGGGCCGCTATGGCCGCAGCTATGAATCCAAATGAGAGCATCAACAGATAAAACGTGCCCGTGAGCAGTTCGACGGCAACGATTCCGCCAGCAAGAACCCACCAGACTGTTGACTCCGCCATTTCAGCTCCTTGTCTTGTATTGAACGGATCATTTTGTGTCAAAAAACACCGTGTTCAACGGAGAGTGAGCGATAAGTCCTTAAACTTCGCGCCTGTTTAGTATCATTCCCATTTGAGTCGTTGGAGTTCAACATGAAGTTTCGCTTTCCCATAGTCATCATCGACGAAGATTTTCGTTCTGAGAACACGTCGGGACTGGGTATCCGGGCATTGGCCCAAGCGATTGAGTCGGAAGGTTTTGAGATTCTTGGGGTGACCAGTTACGGTGATCTCAGCCAGTTCGCACAACAACAAAGTCGTGCCAGTGCCTTTATTTTGTCCATTGACGATGAAGAATTTTCTTCACCCGGTCCAGATCTTGATCCTGTGGTGGTCAATCTGCGCCACTTTATTGAAGAGGTTCGCCGCAGGAACCTGGATGTACCAATTTACATCTATGGTGAGACAAAAACATCCCGCCACTTGCCGAACGATATCCTGCGCGAATTGCATGGTTTCATCCACATGTTTGAAGATACGCCGGAGTTTGTCGCGCGGCACATCATCCGGGAGGCAAAGAGCTATCTTGAAGGTGTTCAGCCCCCGTTTTTTAAAGCGTTGTTGGACTATGCTGAGGACGGCTCGTATTCGTGGCATTGCCCCGGGCATTCTGGTGGCGTTGCCTTTCTAAAAAGTCCTGTCGGGCAGATGTACCACCAGTTCTATGGTGAAAACATGTTGCGTGCCGATGTTTGCAACGCGGTGGAAGAGTTGGGTCAATTGTTAGACCATGATGGCGCCATCGGGCAAAGCGAGCGTAACGCTGCGCGCATTTTTAATGCGGATCATTGTTTTTTCGTTACCAATGGCACCAGCACCAGCAACAAGATGGTCTGGCACCACACGGTGGCCCCGAACGACGTTGTGGTGGTGGACCGAAACTGCCATGTTTCAAACCTGCATGCAATCATCATGACCGGGGCCATTCCCGTGTTTTTGAAGCCGACCCGCAATCATTTTGGCATCATTGGACCGATCCCCAAAAGCGAGTTTGAACCAGCCGCCATCAAGGCCAAAATCAAGGCCAATCCCCTCGTTGCGCAGCACCTTCCGGATGTTGACGTCAATAAAATCAAGCCTCGCGTGTTGACATTGACTCAGTCGACCTACGATGGCGTGCTTTACAACACCGAGACTGTCAAAAACATGTTGGACGGCTATGTCGACAACCTTCACTTTGACGAGGCATGGTTGCCGCACGCGGCTTTTCACCCTATTTATGGTACTTACCATGCGATGGGGAAAAATCGCGTCCGGCCAAAACATGCCATGGTTTATTCTACGCAGTCAATTCACAAATTACTGGCCGGCATCAGTCAAGCTAGCCACGTTCTGGTTCAGGATTCGCAGACGGTCAAGCTGGACAAGCACCTCTTCAACGAGGCCTACCTGATGCACACCAGCACGAGCCCGCAGTACAGCATCATTGCCAGTTGCGATGTGGCAGCCGCCATGATGGAGCCTCCCGGTGGAACTGCGCTGGTTGAAGAAAGCATTGCCGAGGCACTGGACTTTCGCAGGGCCATGCGAAAAATCGACAGCGAGTACGGAGACGACTGGTGGTTCAAGGTATGGGGACCAGATAAACTGGTGGACGAGGGTATTGGTCGTGCCGACGACTGGATCATCAAAGGTGAGTCCGCCAAGGCCAAAGCCGGTGTCAACTGGCATGGTTTTGGAAAGATGGCAACCGGCTTCAACATGCTGGACCCAATCAAGTCCACCATCGTGACGCCTGGCATGGATTTGAAGGGCAAGTTCGCCAAGACGGGTATTCCCGCGAGCATAGTGACCAAGTTTTTGGCCGAACACGGAGTCGTTGTTGAAAAAACTGGTCTTTACAGCTTTTTCATCATGTTCACGATCGGCATCACCAAGGGCCGCTGGAACAGCATGTTGACCGCATTGCAGCAGTTCAAGGATGACTATGCCAAAAACCAGCCTATGTGGCGGATCCTGCCCGAGTTTTGCCAGAAGTCCCCGAAGTACGAAAAAATGGGTTTGCGTGATTTGTGCCAGCATATCCATCAGCTGTATGCAAAGTACGACATCGCCCGTCTGACCACTGACATGTATCTGAGCGATTTGACGCCTGCAATGAAGCCCAGCGATGCCTATGCGCACATTGCTTTGAGAAAGACTGAGCGAGTGCCTATTGACGACTTGGAAGGGCGCATCACCGTAGGACTGGTGACGCCTTACCCGCCAGGTATTCCTTTGTTGATTCCAGGTGAGGTCTTCAACAAGAAAATTGTGGATTACCTGAAGTTCTCACGAGAGTTCAATGACCAATGTCCGGGTTTCGAGACAGACATTCACGGGCTTGTGGAGGAAGTGGGCGATGATGGCAAAAAACACTATTTTGCTGATTGTGTCCGCATCGAAGATTGAGTTGCGAACGCTGAAGTGAAATGCGGCCAGCGCCCTGTTTTTAGGGCGCTGGGAGAGTATTACTGGGTTCCAAAAATCCGGTCACCCGCATCGCCTAGACCAGGCAAGATATAGCCGTGATCGCTCAGCTGTCGATCAATGGCGGCCGTGTAGATGGCCACATCAGGATGCAGCTTGTGCATCGTTGCAATACCTTCGGGGCAGGTAAGCAAGCAGAGGAACTTGATGGATTTGGGCTTAAGTTGCTTTAAGCGCGTGATGGCTGCTGCGGCAGAGTTCCCGGTGGCCAACATGGGGTCAACAACCACGATATCCCGCTCTTCCATGTCCTTCGGCATCTTGAAGTAGTACTCCACCGCCTGAAGTGTTTTGGGGTCACGGTAGAGCCCAATGTGGCCAACGCGAGCACCTGGTACCACTGACAGAACCCCGTCCAGGATGCCATTGCCAGCGCGGAGAATTGAAACAAAAACCAGTTTTTTGCCGTCAATCATCTTGGCCGTCATTGTTTCAAGCGGGGTCTCGATGACGACGTCCTGCATGGCCATGTCGCGGGTGACCTCGTAGGCCATTAACATGCTCAACTCGTTCAACAAGCGGCGAAAACTGTTGGTGCTGGCTTCTTTTTTTCGCATCAAGGTCAACTTGTGCTGAACCAGTGGGTGGTCGACCAAGTGAACTTGGGGTGCGTCTGGGGTGCTCATGAGAATTCCTTTTCAATCGGGGACAGGAGGGTGATTATCGTGATCACCGTTTCGATCCTCCAAAAATGCCACCTAGCACCCCGCGAATAATTTGGCGACCTACTTCACGTCCGATTGAGCTCGCCGCGCT
>JBBKVN010000481.1:0-3799 GCA_037968455.1 Rhodoferax sp. | reverse complement strand
GTCGAAGACCCGGGCTACTTTCTGATGTTCGAACGCCTGCGCAGTCTGGGTGTGCGCATGGTCCCGATCCCGCGTCGCCCGGATGGCATTGACTTGGCGCAGTTGGAAGCGGCCTGCGTGGAACACCGACCCCGCCTGTTGTTCATCCAGACCGTGTTGCACAACCCCACCGGCTGGACCAGCAGCGCCGCCAACCTGCACAAGGTGCTGGTGCTGGCACAGCAGCATGGGTTTTTGATTGCCGAAGACGACGTGCACGGACACTTCCACACCGGCCACGCCACCCGGCTGGCCAGTCTGTCGGGCTTGCAGCAAGTCATTTATTTCTCTACCTTTTGCAAAGCGTTGAGCCCCGCGCTGCGCATGGGCTACATCGCCGCTGAGCACGCGCTGTTGAAGGCCTTGTTGCGGGAGAAAATCTACTCGGTCATGACCACCCCCGCCCTCAACGAATACGTGTTGCTGGAGGTGCTGGCCGCAGGCCGCTGGCGCAAACACTTGGACCGGCTCAATGCCAAATTACGCACCGCCCGGCAAGTGGCGACAAGGCAACTGAGCGCCGCGGGCATGGTGTTGGACCACCCCGGCGAAGGCGGCCTGTTCCTGTGGGCCTCGGTGCCCGAAGAGGTGGACGTGAACCTGCTGGTGCAGGACGCCTACCAAAACAAAATTTTGCTGGTGCGCGGCGCCACCTTCTCGGCCGACAACCCGGGCGACACCCATATTCGATTCAACGCCGCGTTCAGCCAGCAGCCACGGCTGGCCGACTACCTGCGCGAGCGCTTGCAGTCCCTGGCCGGGGCCCGCGCCACCCTGGCCCGGGTGAGTGCAAAAGCAGGTGCCACGCCTCACCCTTGATCAAAGGGGCCTCGGCGCGAGACCAACAGAAGAAAAGGTCCGCGGATTCAAGTACGAAGTGCATCGTTCAGCAATCGGTTGAGCCAAGAGTGAATAGGATGGACTCTTTGCGACCAGCCAGTCTCAACGAGCACCATGACCTACTCACACTTGACCCAAGACGAACGATACCAAATCCATGTACTCAAGCGCCAAGGCATCAGCCTCGGGCGCATCGCCGCTGAGCTCCTTCGCAGCCCCTCAACCATCAGCCGCGAGCTCCAACGCAATTCTTGCCCGTTGGGGTACAAACCCTCGCTGGCTCACAAAGCTGCCCGCACTCGCCAAGTCGAACGCCGCAATGCGCTTGAGTTCAGTCCCCGCCAGTGGAGTCATGTGCATGCCTACCTTCGCTTGGATCTCTCACCCCAGCAGGTCAGTGGACGCCTTTTGCTGGAGCAAGCCCTTCTCATCAGCCATGAATGCATCTACCAGCACGTTTATCAGGATAAAGCCCAAGGCGGCTGTCTGGTGAGTTTGCTGCGTTGCCAGAAGGTGCGTAAAAAGCGTTATGCCAGTGGCCAAGAGCGCAGGGGTACGCTCAAGAACCGCGTCAGCATCGAGCACCGTCCTGCTGTCGTGGATAAGCGCAGCCGTATCGGGGACTGGGAGGGTGACACCGTCATTGGCAAAGGACACCAGGGCGTGTTGGTGACGCTGGTGGAGCGCAAGTCGCGCTATACCTTGGCGGCAAGACTGGAGTCACGCCACAGCAACAAAGTGACACAAGCCATCATCGAGCTTCTGAGGCCTCACAAGCAACAGTGCAAGACATTGACGTTTGACAACGGAAAGGAGTTCGCAGAACACGAGTTCATTGCCAAGTGTCTGGCTGCCAAGGTGTACTTTGCGCATCCCTACTGCTCCTGGGAGCGCGGGCTCAATGAGAACCAAAACGGGTTGCTGCGTCAGTTCTTTCCCAAAGAGACAAACCTGCTGAAGGTGACGCAGGATGAGGTCAACGAGGCGGTGTACCGCCTCAACCACAGGCCTCGCAAGTGTCTGGGCTATCGCACCCCACATGAGGTGTTTTATGGCTTGGAGATGCGTCCGCTTAAACTGCCTACTGATGCACTTTGTAGTTGAATCTGCGATTAAATTGGCCTGTAGCCACCGTTGGTTAAGCGTATGACGCTACTGATTTTGTAGCGCTTTATTACCCTTCTGACAAATCAGGCAGGTTTCGCTACCCGCCCCATGGACGCTCGTTTCATCAGGCAGGGTCCAACGGGCTTGACGATCAATTGTTGAAGTGATACAAAACATACCAACTAGTTGGTTTATTTTTTAACGTGCCAATGTCTACCCACAAAACCAAAACTCGGTTGCTGGACGCAGCCCTCCAGGTGATCCGTGCTCGGGGGTATTGCGCCACCACGGTGGACGATATTTGCGAGGCCGCGGGCGTGACCAAAGGCAGCTTCTTTCACCACTTCAAGGGCAAGGAAGACCTCGCGGTGAGCGCTGCCGACTACTGGGGTGAAACCACCTCCGCCTTTTTTGCCGCTGCGCCGTACCACACCCACGCGGACGCGCTGGACCGGCTGTTGGGCTACATCGACTTTCGCCAGTCCATCCTGAATGGCCCCCTGCCCGAATTCACTTGTTTGGTTGGCACCATGGTGCAGGAGACATTTGACTCGGCGCCCACTATTCGCGATGCGTGTGAGCGCTGCATCAGCGGCCATGCCGTCACACTGGTACCCGACATTGCACAGGCCATGGTCGACCATGGCATTGATGGCGCGACGGCTGGCTGGACGGCAGACAGCCTTGCCTTGCACACACAGGCGGTGTTGCAAGGTGCGTTCATTCTGGCCAAGGCAAGGGGCGAGGGCGGCGCGCAAGTCGCTGCCGAGAGCGTGGCCCACCTGCGTCGTTATGTTGAATTGCTGTTTGGGGTGCGCCGCGGCCCTGAATGCGCTTGAGAGGGAAGTACGCGGTGTTTGTTCGAATCATTTAACCGAAACCCAACCCAAGGAGAAACATCATGGCAAACACAACAGTCAAAGCCATCCCTGATCACATGAACTCCCTGTCCCCGCATCTGGTGTGCGCCGGCGCGGTGGACGCCATCGAGTTCTACAAAAAAGCCTTTAACGCCGAGGAACTCAGCCGCTTGGCGGGCGAAGGCGGCAAGCTGATGCATGCGGGCCTGCGCATCGGCAACTCCATGCTGATGCTGATGGACGAATTGCCCGCCTGGGGCGCACTGGGCCCTAAAACGCTCAAAGGCTCACCCGTCACGGTCCATTTGCAAGTGGACGATGTGGACGCCACCGTGGCGCAGGCCGTGGCTGCAGGCGCCAAGGTGACCATGCCGGTGGCCGATATGTTCTGGGGCGACCGATACGGCGTACTGGAAGATCCGTTTGGACACAAATGGTCGGTCGCGACCCATCTGCGGGATCTGAGTCCCGAAGAAATCGAGGCCGCCATGGTGACCGCCATGCCCGGCCAGCCCTGTCCACAGGCTTAGCGGGCGACGCGCGCTGAAGGGACGCCGCTGATTTGGGTGTGTCGCGGCAAATTGCACCCCACGCGTCACTTGAAAGCACACCCGTATCCAACGAAAGGAAAACCATCATGACCGACCGTACTGTCACGCTTCACCGCGTTCTGCGCGCCCCGCCGGAAAAGGTATACCGGGCGTTTTTGGAGCCCGACGCCATGGCGAAATGGATCCCGCCCTATGGCTTCACCTGCAAGGTACACCACATGGACGCCAAAGTGGGGGGCACTTTCAAGATGTCGTTCACCAATTTTGGAACTGGCAGCGGCCATTCCTTTGGTGGTGAGTACCTGGAGCTGGTGCCCGCTAAAAAGCTTCGTTATACCGACCAGTTTGACGACCCCAACTTGCCAGGCGTGCTGGAAGTGACCGTAGTGTTAAACGCCGTGT
>JBBKVN010000480.1:0-3004 GCA_037968455.1 Rhodoferax sp. | reverse complement strand
ATCAAAGCAGTGACGACCAATGAGATCTACAAAGGCTCCATTGCCTTCATCTGTCTGCAAATCGTCATGATCGTGGCCATCATGATGTACCCGACTCTCGTGACGGGTAACTTCGAGAAGGAGAAGAAACTCAGTAACGCGGCTGTCATGGAGTTGCTGCAAGGTGGGTTTGATGAGCCCGCCGAATCAAATCCTATGGATGACATGGGCAAGGAAGAAGTCAAACCTCTTGATCCCTTGGCCGTGATGAAAGAGGCCATTGACAAAGCGGCAGCCAAGAAGGCCGCAGCGCAATAGCAGCATTCATGGTCAATAGAGCCCGGCCTGAGGGTCGGCTCCATCAATAAAAAACCGCGCCTTGGCGCGGTTTTTTATTGATGGAAGCAGCCTGCAACATCATCCACCGAAAAGCGCAAGTCAGTCACATCCTCGACAGATCCCGCCTGTACAGCGGATCCAACGCTCTACCCTATCGCGACCTCTGCGTCCACTTCAGAGCAGCGTGCCCGCCCCCCTTTGGATCCTCAATTCACGGCCCCCTGGTTTGATCAGGCACCTGTTCACAACCCAAAAACACTGAGCGGCCGAGCAAACCGGGATTGCCCCGAGTCAGCCTTCAAAGCACGAAGGGGACCGCTGCTTTGGGCACAAAAAAACCGCGCCTAAGCGCGGTTTTAACTATGAACGCTGAGCGCGTCTACAGTTTTTGGGACTGCATAAAGCCGTCGAAACGCGCTTCAGTGAATCGGAACCACAGGTTCTGGTCTTTGCGGAACGCAGCGTAGTCGTCATAGACCTTTTTGAAGGTCGGGTTCTTGGCGCTGATTTCAGCATACAAAGCCATGGACTCTTTGAACGCCAAATCCATCACATCTTTCGGGAATGGAAGCACTTGAGTTTTGGCCGCAACCAATTCCTTCAATGCCTTGGGGTTGCGGGCATCGTACCTAGCCTGCATTTCCGTGTGGGCGTAGGCAGCAGCGTTTTCGACGATGGCCTTGTATTCTGGAGACAATGAAGCGAAGGCCTTGTCATTGACGAACAAGTCCAGTTGCGGGCCACCTTCCCACCATCCTGGGTAGTGGTAAATCGGAGCCACTTTGTTAAAGCCCAGCTTCTGGTCATCATACGGTCCGACCCACTCGGCAGCGTCAATCGTGCCTTTTTCCAGGGCTTGGTAAACCTCGCCGCCAGGAATGTTTTGGGGAATGGCGCCCATGCGCTCCATCACGCGACCAGCGAAGCCGCCAAGGCGCATTTTCAGGCCCTTTATGTCCTCAATAGACTTGATCGGCTTACGGAACCAGCCGCCCATCTGGGCACCGGTATTGCCCATGGGGAAGTTGATGATGTTGTATTTGGCGTAGAACTCGCGCGTCAGCTTGAGGCCATTGCCGTCATACATCCAAGCCGTCATCTGGCGGCTGTTCAGTCCAAACGGAATAGCGCAAGCCAAGGCAAAGGTCTCATCCTTACCGTGGAAGTAGTACGGTGCGGTGTGTGCCATCTCAACCGTGGCATTTTGCACACCGTCAACGACACCAAACGCGGGCATCAATTCTCCGCCAGCGTGCACGGTGATCGTGAACTTGCCGCCGGACATTTCGCCCACGCGTTTGGCGAAAGACTCAGCTGCACCATAAATGGTGTCTAGCGCCTTTGGAAAGCTGGAAGCCAAGCGCCAGCGAATAGTGGCGCCCTGAGCGTGAACAGCGGGCGCTGCACCAACGGCCAACACGCCTGCAATACCAGCATTTTTAATTACGGAACGACGATCCATTAATTTCACTCCTGAAGTTGTTGGTAAACATCCCGCCCTGCCAATTCACAGGGCGACGACTTTTAACAGTCAACTTCCATTGTAGGAATGTGATCACTCCTCGTCTCGGGGGTTTTCCCTTGCGGGGCTGACAGTAAGCTGTCAACGACTGACAGCAAGGGAAAATGGTGCCTCAAATTGCAGCACGCTCGACGCTTCCATCCGTCAGGCAACGGCTTTGAGTGTCGGTGACGACGCATCCAAGAACGATGCAAAGCGATTGGTGATTGCCGTCTGAATCCCTGCCGCGTCCAGTCCTTGCAGGGCCAGCAATTTGACGGGGTCGCCGTGTTCAATGAATTCGTCTTGCAAGCCCAACTGAAGCACCGGCTTGAGCACACCCGCAGCATGTAACGCTTCCAATACCGCGCTGCCTGCGCCGCCCATGATGGCGCCCTCTTCCAGGGTCACCAAGGCGTCGTGCTGCGCGGCCACCTTGAGCAACAACTCGGTGTCCAGCGGCTTGGCCCAGCGCATATTGACCACGGTGGCATTGAGCTCCTGTGCGGCTGCCAATGCGGGATACAGCAGGGTTCCAAAGGCCAGAATGGCGACGCCTTTCCCCTCACGTTTAACTTCCCCTTTCCCAAACGGCAGGCCTTCCAGACTGGCTAGCGGGGTCACGCCGGCACCCGCGCCACGGGGGTAACGCACCGCCACAGGGTGATCCTGCTCAAAGGCCGTGCTGAGCAATTGGCGGCATTCGTTTTCATCGGCCGGGCAGGCAATACTGACATTGGGAATGCAGCGAAGAAACGGAATGTCGTAGGCACCGGCATGGGTGGCGCCGTCGGCCCCGACCAAACCAGCGCGGTCCAACGCAAACACCACCGGCAAGTTTTGAATCGCCACGTCGTGCACCAACTGGTCATAACCACGCTGCAAAAATGTAGAGTAAATCGCGACCACCGGCTTCAGGCCTTCGCAAGCCAGGCCAGCCGCAAAGGTCACGGCATGCTGCTCGGCGATGCCAACGTCAAAGTACCGTTGTGGAAACTTCTTTTCAAACTCCACCATGCCGGAGCCCTCGCGCATGGCGGGCGTGATGCCCACCAGACGAGCATCTTTGGCGGCCATGTCGCACAGCCACTGACCAAACACGTGTGTGAAGGTTTGCTTGGGCGGCGTCGTCGGACTTTGCAAGCCCACTGCGGGGTCGAACTTGCCGGGGCCATGGTAGGCCAC
>JBBKVN010000479.1:0-2603 GCA_037968455.1 Rhodoferax sp. | reverse complement strand
CTTAACCGCCCGCCCACCGCCCTGATTGCCGAGGACGAACCGCTGCTGGCCACCGCCTTGCAGTCCGCGCTGGCCCAGGTCTGGCCTGAGTTGCGCGTGCTGGCCGTGGTGGGCGACGGACTTTCTGCCGTGGCGCGGGCCCTGGCCTTGCGGCCCGACGTGCTGTTTTTTGACATCCGCATGCCCGGACAAAGCGGCTTGGACGCCGCCAACGAATTGGCCGACGAGTGGCCGGGTGACACCGCCGCCAGCCCGCCCTTCCCCGCTCTGGTGTTCCTCACCGCCTACGAGCAATACGCCGTGCAGGCCTTTGACGCCCAAGCCATCGACTACCTGCTCAAACCTTTGCAAACGGCGCGCCTGCAAAAAACCATAGCAAAAGTGAAGCTGGCGCTTGCCAGCCGTGCGCAATCCGCTATCAATATGGAAGCAACCTTGAGCCAGTTGCGCGGCCTGCTGGCCAGTGCAGCGCCGGTGGCAGCGGCCCCGCTCAAGGTGATTCAGGTCAGCGTGGGCAACCACATCCGGCTGATTCCGGTGGGCGAGGTGCTGTACTTTGAAGCCGCCGACAAATACCTGCGCGTGCTCACGGCCGAGCACGAGTACCTGATTCGCACCCCACTGAAAGACCTGCTGCCCCAGCTGGACGCCAGTGTGTTCTGGCAAATCCACCGGGGCACGGTGGTGCAAGCCCTGAGCGTGGACACCGTGGTGCGAGACGACACCGGCAAACTCAGCCTCACCCTGCGCGGCCGCGCCGACAAACTGGCCGTCAGCCGGCTCTACGCTCACCGCTTCAAAGCCCTGTAAAAGCCCAGCCCACTGGCGCGGGTGGTCGGGTTCGTGGGAAGATGGTCCGAACGACCACTTTTGGCCCGACCATGTCAGAACCTCTCACCCTCGACTCGCTCCCCCTGTTCCCGCTGAACACCGTGCTGTTTCCCGGCGGCTTGCTGCCGCTGCGCATTTTTGAGATGCGCTACCTCAGCATGATTGGCAAATGCCACAGCACCGGCGCGCCCTTTGGCGTGGTCACGCTGACGCAAGGCGCCGAGGTGCGCCAGCCCGACCCCGACTCGGATGGCGGCGACGGTTTTGTGAAAGAGGCCTTTCAGGGCATTGGCACGCTGGCCACTATCACCGAATTCACCGTGCCTCAAGCCGGGCTGATGATGATTCGCTGCACCGGCACGCAGCGTTTTCAGATCACCCACCGCGAGCAATTCAAGCACGGCTTGTGGACGGCCAACGTGACCTTGCTCGACCCCGACTTGGCCGTGCCCATTCCGCCTGACTTGAACGTCGTCGCTGTCGCGTTGTTCAATTTTCTGGAGTCGCTGAAAGCCCGTCAATCACCGACAGAGGCCCTGCCCTTACAGGCGCCCTACCTGCTGGACGACTGCGCCTGGGTGGCCAACCGCTGGTGCGAACTATTGCCCCTTCCCACGGAGACCCGCCATCACCTGATGGCGTTGGACAACCCACTGGTTCGGCTGGAGCTGGTGAACGACCTGTTGCAACGCACCGGCATAGCGTCCTGAACGGGCGTGCGCCGTGGCAATAGTTGCCGCTGCACGGGTTCATCTGGTAATGTGCGCCTAAGGCTTCGGCCTGGCCCGATGTCAAACCCAATCAGAGAGTGAGATCTGCCATGTCCATGCTGTACACCACCGCTGCCCAACACGCGCCAGAAAACAAAATGCGCTTGTACCCCACGCAGGTCATCAACATCATGGGCGGGCCCGGTTGCGACAAAACCCTCTACTCCGCCGCCATCATCCTGAATCTGAACCTGCGTCACAAAACGGTCGAATTTTTGCCCGACTACGCCAAAACCCTGGTCTGGCACAAAGACCATGAGGCGCTCAAAAACCAGTACCAAATTGCCCAGCGCCAAAACGAAATGCTGGAGGTACTGGACGGGCAGGTTCAGTTTTTGGTCACCGAGTGCTCACTGCCGCAGCTACTGCACTACAACGCCCACTACCCCGACAACATTTGCGACATTGCCAAAACCCGGCTCAAAATTTTGGAATGGCACAAGCAGCACAACAACATCAATGTGCTGGCCCAGCGCGGCGACAAGAAATATGTGCAGGCTGGGCGCTTTCAAACCGAAGACGAAGCGCGCCAGATCGACCAGTCCATCAAGCGCCTGCTCGACGAAGAAGGCCTGCCCTACACGGTGCTGACCCCAGAGTTTGAGACCATCACCGCGTTTGCCAACACCTTGAACTGATCGCCGGTTCAGCCCGGCCGGGTGGTGGCCGCCTCAAGCGGCGTCACCACGCCGCGCAGCCCGGCGGGCACCCAAGCGCTCAGACTGGCGTGAATGGCGTCTTCATGCCGCTGCCACCAAATGCCCAAGGCCACCACGCCCAAGCCCAACAAGGTGAGCGCAAACGGAAACATCAGGCTGTCCTCAAACACCCGGTGCGACAAATAACCCAGGTAGCCCGCCACGCCCAAAGCGCCCAACACCGTGAACACCCGCCGCCCAATGGCGGCGCCCACAAACACCATCACCAGGTTGATGCCTGCGTAGGCCAACTTGCCCCATTCCGAGCCCGAGTCGCTCAGGCTCAGCCCGCCCCAGAACATCA
>JBBKVN010000478.1:0-5413 GCA_037968455.1 Rhodoferax sp. | reverse complement strand
GACGAGTACCCCGTGCCGAAGTCGTCAATGGCCAGGGACACCCCGCGCGCATGCAAGTCGTCCATCACGCCAATGGCGGTCAGCGCGTTTTCCATGGCCACGCCCTCGGTCAGCTCCAGTTCCAGCAAGTGGGGTGGTACGTTGGCCTCCTGAATCAGTTGGCTGACCAGTTCGGGAAACTGAGGGTGACGGAACTGCACTGCAGATAGGTTCACCGACATGGTGAACGGTGGCAAACCGTCGTCCATCCAGCGCCGGAGCTGGGCAATGGCTTCGCGCAGCACCCATTCGCCGATGTCGATGATTTGCCCGCTGCTTTCCGCCACAGGGATGAACTCCATGGGGGCGATGGAGCCGATCTCCGGGTGCTGCCAGCGCAGCAGTGCCTCGACGCCCACAATGGAGCCCGTGGTCAGCGACAGCTGAGGTTGGTAATGCAGGCTGAACTGCCCTCGGGCGAGCGCAAACCGCAAGGCATTCTCCAGCAACAAGGTTCGGGCGGAAATGGCCTGCATCTCGGGCGTGAAGAAGCGAAAACTGTTGCGGCCTTCCTGTTTGGCGCGGTACATGGCCACATCGGCGCATTTGGACAAGGTGTCGAAATCCGTGCCGTCACCGGGGTACATCGCGATGCCAATGGAGGGCGTCACGATCAGTTCGTGCTGCTCCAGTTGACACGGGAGTGACAACAAGTGCATCAACTTTTCAGCCACGTGCGCAGCCGCGGTGGCATTGTTGCCGGGCAGCAGCAGCAGGAACTCGTCACCGCCTAGGCGCGACACCGTGTCTTCTTCCCGCACCGCCAGACTGAGGCGCTGCGCCAGCTCAATGAGCAGCAGGTCGCCAACACGGTGGCCCAGTGTGTCGTTGATGTTTTTAAAGTGATCCAGGTCCAGCAGCAGCACGGCCAGTGGCGTGTGGCTGCGCTGCGCCATGCTCAGCGCATGGGTGATGCGGTCATTGAGCAAAACGCGGTTGGGCAGCCCGGTCAAGGCATCGAAATGCGCCAGCTGTTGAATGCGAGCCTCACGGGCTTTGTGTTCTGAAATGTCGCGAACAAAGGCACAAATCCGCTCATCGGAGCCAAATTTGACGTAGTTGGCCATGACCTCGACCGGAAAGGTGCGGCCTTCCCGCGTCTGGTAGCTGGTTTCGTAGGTCAGGGAGCCTTGCTGGCGAACGTCATCAAAGTGAGCTTGCCATGCCGCCATATCGCCATCCACGGTCACCGCATTCATGTCCATGGAGAGCAAGGCGTGGCGCTCATAGCCCAGCGAGCGGCAGGCGGCTTCATTCACGTCGACGATGCGCGCGTCCGGGGTGACCCAGAACAGGGCTTCGGAGGCGGCCTCGACGCTGATGCGTGTCAGGCGCAAGGCGTCTTCGGCGCGAACGCGGGCCGCGTCCCGCTCAAAGTTGTTCAGCGCAAAGCTGATGTCGTCCGCCATCTCGATCAGCAGACGCTGAGTCGCGTCGTCAAAGGCAGCCACTTCATCGGCATACAAATTGAACGAACCCACGGTTTCACCCGAGCGAAACAGCGGCAGCGCCGCGCACGCACGCCAGCCAAACCGCAGGCCGCTCTCGCGCCAGGGGGCCATTCGGGGGTCGTTCACAAAGTCCTGGCACCAGACCGGCTCGCCGGTGAGAACGGCGGTGCCCACTGGCCCGCCGCTTCGAGGATTGGTGGGATCCAGGGAAATGGCGACATCCCGCAAATAGCCTTCGGATCCGTCGCCAAAGCCGGCGACCACGTTGACACGCGAGTTGGGCACGTCGGCCAGGCCGATCCAGGCCATTTTCAAGCCACCAAAGCGCACGGAATCCAGGCACACCTGATTGAACAACTCGTCTGGCGACGTGCAACGCACAATGGCCTGATTGCATTGGCTCAAGGCCGCATAGAGCTGCGACATGCGGCGGATTTTTTCTTGCGCAGCCTTGCGCTCCGTGATGTCTCGCGCCACCGCCAGCACGCCCGTCAATTGGTGTTGCGGATCAAAAACCGGGGTGTTGACCACCTCAAAGAGAATGCGATTGCCGGTTTCGGCGCTGGTCAACCAATGCTCTCTGGCCACCGGGCGCCGCCCCTGAATCACCTCCCGGTCGTGTTCGCGCAGCGCCTGGGCTACTTGGGCGTCAAACACACTGTCATCCATGCGCCCCAGCAGGTCGGCTTGCGCGAGCCCGGTGAGTCGCGCCATCGATGGGTTGGAGGCCAGGTAGTTGCCCTGCACATTCTTTTGCCAAATGAGGTCGGGAATGGCGTCAAACGTGGCTTTGAGCTGGGCCTGGGTCTGGTGCAACTGGGCCGTGCGCTCCACCACCTTGGCCTCCAGCGATGCGTTCAGCGCCTCCAGTTCGCCCAACAGGCGCTCAGAGGTTTTCTCCAGCCAATGGCTGTGCAAAGCGTGTTCAATGGCGTGCGGCAACTGCACCAGGTAGTTCTGCCGCTTGACCAGGTAGTCGCTGGCGCCCAGGCGCAACAAGGCCACTGCCGTGGACTCATCGCCTTTGCCTGTGATCACGATGACGGGAATTCTCAGCTGCTGGCGCCTGACCTCGTGCACAAACTCCAGAGCGTCCATGCCCGGGACCCGCAAATCGGTCAACACCAGGTCCATGCCATGGGCCGGCGCCGACAGCAGTGCCAGCGCATCCACACAGCTGTCCAGCAAAGTCAGCTGCAAATGAGGGGCATGGCTTGCAAAATGACTCGTGGTCAATTCAGCATCCATGACATTAGGCTCAATGTACAAAATGCTTTGCGTGCGTCGGGCGGTGTCTTCTTGCAGCCGGTCCCTTTGTCGGCGGTTCTTGAGCAGCACGCGCAGCAGGGAGGGCAGCGTGCTCAGGTAGTCACCCGTCTTGGCGACATAGTCCACCGCTCCCGCTCGCAGGGCACGGGCCACGGTGTCGTCATCACCCACGCCGGTCACCAGCACCACAGGCACGTGGTAACCACTGGCCCGCATTTGGGCCAAAACGTCCAGGCCATCCATGTCAGGCAGGCGTTTGTCCAGCAGCACCAAGTCGTGTGCGCACCGGGCGAGTTGGTGCAGGCAGGCCGCGCCCGTGTCCACCACCTCCAGCGCGATGTCGGGTGCCTCGGCCGCAAAGTGGGTGCGCGTCAGGTCTGCGTCAAAGGCGTTGTCCTCGACATAGAGCACGCGAATGGTTTGGTTCATGTCAATCACGGCCACTCACCGGAATGGGCGCCTCATTGCTCAGAATCCAGTCGATCTTGATATGTTTGATCACCTTGGAGAAGGCGGAAAAGTCGACAGGTTTGACGATGTAGGCATTCACGCCCTGCTGGTAGCTGGCCTGCATGTCAGCACTCTGGCCCGAGGTGCTCAGCACAACAATGGGCAATTGTTGCCATGAGGGGACTTGTCGGGCATGGCGCAGCACGTCAATTCCGTCCACCTTGGGCAAACGCCAGTCCAGCAACATCAACAGCGGAAAACCGGGGTCTAGCGGGTCTGAGTGGGCGTCAATGAATTGAATGGCCTCGTCCCCGTCGCGGCAGGCGATCACCGGGTTGGCAATATGGTGCTCCTCAAACGCCTGCAAGTAAAAATCAAGGTCCATGTCGTTGTCTTCCACGACCAAAATCGGGCGCAGGCTGGAGCGTGGATTCAAGACGACTTGCGGGCTCATGGGGTGTGGGGTGGTGACGCGCGGCAAGGCACGTCCACCGTGAAGGTACTGCCTTGGTCCGGCGTGGAGCTGACCTCAATGCGCCCGCCCAGTTTGTCGAGCACTTTTTTGACAATGGCCAATCCGGCCCCAGTACCTTCGAACTCGGTCGGACGCACCAAGCGATTGAAAAGACCAAAGATACGTTCCCGGTACTTCATGTCAAAGCCAATGCCGTTGTCGCTGACCTGAATGAGGCAGCGATTGTTCACCACCTCGGCGCTGATAGTGACCTGCGGCGGCGTCGCCTGGCGGCTGAACTTGATGGCGTTGTTGATCAGGTTGCTCAGCACCTGACTCAGCCCGCCTTCCCACATCTGCAAGGTGATGGCCGGCACCTGCACGGTCAGTTCGGTGCCCTGCTCGGTGAGGGTGAAACTGCGGTCCTGCAGCAGCCGGTGCACCAAAGCGTCCAGTTGAAACTCGGCGGGTGTGGATTGATCCGCATCCAGCCGGGAGTACTGCAACAGGTCTTCGATCAACTGGTCCAGGTTGTTGGCCGCGGCGTTGATCTGGGTCAGGCAAAAAACGGCGCGTTCTTCCATTCCGCTCTGATGCTTGCGCAGCAGTTCCTGGGCGTAGCCGGTGATACCCCGCAGCGGCGCCTTGAGGTCATGGGACACGGAGTAGGTGAAGCTGCGCAAGTCTTCATTCTTGGCCCGCAATTGCGCTTCAATGTGGCGACGCGCGGTGATGTCTTCTTTGACAGCCACGTAATGGGTGACCAGGCCGGCCGGGTCCATCACCGGGGAGATGGACGCCTGTTCCCAGAAAATACTGCCGTCCTTTTTCTTGTTGCAGAACTCGCCGCGCCAGATGTTGCCCGCGGACAGGGTTTGCCACAGTTCGGCGTAGTCCTCGGCGCTTTTATTGCCTGATTGCAGAAAACGCGGGTTGCGTCCCATCACCTCGGCCAGGGAGTAACCCGTCAGTGACTCAAACTGGGGGTTGACGAACTCAATGTCGCCATTGGCATCGGCCATCACGATGGAGACCGGGCTTTGCTCAACCGCGCGGGCCAGCTTGCGATTCAGCCCACGCTCGTGGTCGCGTTGTGCCAGCGTGCGGCGCAATTCCAGCAAGGTCATCACCTGGTGGCCCAGCACCTGCAAGGCTTTGCGCTGGGCCGGATTCAGCTCGCGCGGGGCGCGGTCAATCACACACAGCGTGCCCAAGGCGTGGCCGGTGGAGGTAACCAATGGCATGCCGGCATAAAATCGGATGTGGGGCTCGCCCGTGACCAAGGGGTTGTCGGCAAAGCGGGGGTCTTGTTGGGCATCTGGCACTTGCAGCAGCTCGTCCGGCTGCAGAATGGCGTGCGCGCAAAAGGCCATTTCTCGCGGTGTCTCGGTGGCCTCCAGCCCGGTCCGTGCCTTGAACCATTGGCGCTTCTCGTCAATCAGAGAGACCAGTGCGATGGGTGCCTGACAAATATGGGACGCCAATTGCACCAGGTCGTCAAACGACGACTCAGGGCTTGTATCCAGCACCGCATAGGAGCGCAACGCCTGAAGGCGTTGTGTTTCCTGCGATGGCAATGGCGCTTTCATGGCGGCAACATCAAATTGGGGATGCGCATAGAACCTCCGTTCTTCTATCTCTTTAGCAAAAATGACGTTATGACTTCTTATGAGTCATTAACGTCTGCTAGTTTGATGTTACTCCTCCAAAGGGGCGTTCAGACGGGTCGATCAAGCGCCCATCCCCTATC
>JBBKVN010000477.1:0-16722 GCA_037968455.1 Rhodoferax sp. | reverse complement strand
TATTTATAGATCGCAGGGCGATTTTTTGGGGATTCTCGGCGCCTCAACACCTCGGGCCATTCGGCCTCAAACAATGACGAACAAATCACATTTGAAGCCAGCGAGTTGCAAAAATTGATTTTTTGAGCAGATTTCAGCCTCCTCACTGACTCAGGTAATCCCCCCCGTTTTCCACGGACGTCAGAGGTAGAAGGTATATGCAGCCCTAGACAAGTGCTGCTTGGGAGTCAATCCACCCAGGAACATGTGAGTGCGGTCATGATTGTAGGACCAGGTCCACTGCGTAGAGAAGTGGCCGCGCAAATCTGAACAATTGTTTAAGTGGAAACTCTGGACATAAGGTTCGGCCATGGACGGCCGAACAGACTGGAGTTTTTGATGGTCAAGAAATCAGCACGCCGAACCCGGCGTACGCATACACCCGCGTTCAAAGCGCGGGTAGCCCTTGCCGCCTTGCGTGAGGTCAAGACAATGGCCGCGCTGTGCAAGTAGTTTGAGCTGCACCCCAATCAAATCAGCGACTGGAAGAACCAATTGCTGGAGAACGCCGCCAACGTCTTTGGTGGTGTCGTTGGGGTTGAAGCACCCGTTGATCTGGTGCCACTGCACGCCAAGATCGGCCAGCAGGCATTGGAGTTGGATTTTTTAAACAGCGCGCTCACCAAAGCGGGATTGCTGAGCGCAAAGCCATGATTGACCGAAACCACGAATTGCCAGTTGTCCAGCAGGCCAGACTGCTCAAGGTCAGCCGAGGGGCGGTGTACTACCTGCCCAGGCCCGCCAGTGAGGCCGATCTGGCGCTGATGCGTCGCCTTGATGAGTTGCATCTGAAACATCCGTTCATGGGGGCGCGCATGCTGCGTGACCAACTGGCACGCGAGGGCGTTCACGCTGGGCGACGCCACATCGGCACGCTCATGCGCCGCATGGGCATTGAGGCACTGGCGCCTCAGCCCGGCACCAGCAGGGCCGCTCACGGCAACAAGATCTATCCGTACCTGCTGCGCAATGTACCCATCGTGCGTGCCAACCAGGTGTGGGCACTGGACACTACCTACATTCCCATGGCCAAGGGCTTTGTGTATCTCACCGCAGTAGTGGATGTCGCCAGTCGCCGGGTGCTGACCCACAAGGTTGCTATCACGCTGGAGGCGTGCCACGCCAGGGAGATCATTGAGGAGGCGTTCGCCCGGTTCGGCAAACCTGAGATCGTCAACACGGATCAGGGTAGCCAGTTCACGGCGGAAGAATTCACCCTGGCCGTTCTCAAGCAGGGTTGCAAACTATCCATGGATGGCAAAGGTGCTTGGCGGGACAACGTGTTTGTGGAGCGACTGTGGCGCAGCGTGAAGTATGAGCGGGTGTACCTGATGGCCTATGACAGCGTGGGCGCTGCGCGCACCAGCATTGCCCAATACCTAGACTGGTACAACACCGAACGGCCGCACTCAAGTCTGGATCGAACAACGCCAGACTCGGTCTATCAGGAGACGGGGCCAAAACTGGCTGAGGCTGCGTAGAATGAAATTCCCGGTGCGCCCCGAGTTACCCCACGGGGATAACTCTGCACCTTCTGCAATCCGTACAGAGTCCACTTAAAAGTCGGGGAATGCTGTTCAAACAACCGGGGCCACTTCTGCCCCAGACAAATCAGTCACTGCTCCGCCAGTCGACGCCGCATTGTGGGGTGTTCACTGAGTCAAAAGCCTACGGCCAAGGGCAACTTCAAACAGACATGTCAGCCTCAAAATAGAGCGCAGAAGTATTTGACGCCTGTGATCAGCCTGTTATCCCGGACGGGAGGTAATCCAATTAACTCAATTCGAGTCAGCTCAAGCGCCCTCGCAAATGAAGTACATCCTACGATCAGTAGTTTTGTTCGCCGGTGGGCACGGCACTAATGGTCCCAGAGTAAAAAGCCAAGATTTGACGGGCACAGCGTGGGCACGAAATGGGCACAATTTGGGCACAAAGCAAAACGCCAACTCTGAAGTTGGCGTTTACTTAAGGGGAAAGCCCCGAATCTATTGGTTGCGCGAGTAGGATTTGAACCTACGACCTTTGGGTTATGAGCCCAACGAGCTACCAGGCTGCTCCATCGCGCGTCATGTAGTTATTGTAACCGCTTAAGCAGCTTCTTTGTCTTCAACAGCAACTATTTCTTCGGCACGGTCAACAAATTCAACCAACGCCATAGGAGCATTGTCACCAACACGGAAACCCATTTTCAAGATGCGGGTGTAGCCACCCGGACGGGCATTGAAACGAGGGCCGAGTTCGTTGAACAGCTTAACGACGCTGTCACGATCGCGCAAACGGTCAAAAGCCAAACGACGATTGGCAACAGTCGCCACTTTTGCCAATGTAATCATTGGCTCAATGACTCGGCGTAATTCTTTGGCCTTAGGCACTGTGGTTTTGATGGCCTCGTGCTCGATGAGCGAGTTCATCATATTGCGCAACATAGCAAGTCGGTGCGAGCTAGTGCGATTGAGTTTACGTAATCCGTGTCCGTGACGCATGGTGCATTCCTTAAGTTTATATATTACAGATAGCCGTATCAGGTACTATCCGCAGCACTTAGCCACTCACGTGGCTATTTCTGACAACTACCGCTTTTCCAAAGCGGCAGGCGGCCAATTTTCGAGCTTCATGCCCAAAGTTAACCCTCTCGAGGCCAAGACCTCTTTGATTTCATTGAGAGACTTCCGCCCAAGGTTGGGCGTCTTGAGGAGTTCATTCTCTGTGCGCTGGATCAGATCACCGATGTAATAAATATTTTCGGCTTTCAAGCAGTTCGCAGAGCGGACCGTAAGCTCCAGCTCATCAACAGGTCGCAACAAGATTGGATCGAACTGGGCTGCACCGCGAGGAGCTGGCGCATCAAACACCAATTCGCTACCTTCCAACTGGGCGAAAACAGCCAATTGCTCAACTAGAATTTTTGCAGATGCGCGCACGGCATCTTCAGCAGAAAGAGCACCATTGGTTTCAATGTCGACGACCAATTTGTCCAAATCCGTACGTTGCTCAACGCGAGCACTTTCGACGGTATAGCTGACACGTCGCACTGGAGAGAACGATGCATCCAGAACGATGCGGCCGACAGCCTTGCTTGGTTCGTCGGCATGGCGGCGCATTGAACCAGGCACATAGCCGCGGCCCTTTTCCACTTTCACCTGCATGTCCAATTTGCCGCCATGCGACAAATGAGCAATCACGTGATCTGGATTGATGATTTCAACGTCATGCGGAGTCTGAATGTCCGCAGCAGTAACAACACCCTCGCCGTCTTTGCGAAGGCTTAATGTGACTTCGTCGCGGTTGTGGAGTTTAAAGACCACCCCTTTCAGATTCAACAAGATATTGACAACGTCTTCTTGTACGCCGTCGATAGACGAGTACTCGTGCAGCACGCCGGCGATCGTCACCTCGGTAGGTGCGTAACCAGACATAGACGACAATAAAACTCGACGCAATGCGTTGCCCAGCGTATGGCCATAGCCTCGCTCAAACGGCTCCAAAGCGACTTTGGCCCGATTTGGGCCAAGCTGTTCGACGTTGATTGTTTTTGGTTTTAATAAACTATTTTGCACGCAGATTTCCTCTCAATACCCTCGGCTCGTTACACCGGTAAGGCTGGTGGAGCGCCTGAAGCGCAGATGTCTGCGCCTCAGGAACAATTACAAACTACTTTGGTAGGTAGCAATTATCGAGAATACAACTCTACGATAAGAGACTCATTGACATCAGCAGCGAACTGATCGCGGTCTGGCACAGTTTTGAATGTTCCCTCAGCCTTCTCCAAGCTGACTTCTACCCATGCTGGCATACCAACTTGCTGCGCCAATTGCAGGGCCTCAGCAATACGTGTCTGCTTCTTTGACTTGTCGCGTACAGCAATGATGTCACCTGCCTTAACCATGTAAGACGGGATGTTCACGCTTTTGCCGTTGACAGTCATCGCTTTGTGCGAGACCAACTGACGAGCTTCAGCTCTTGTCGATCCGAAGCCCATGCGGTAGACAACATTGTCCAAACGCGACTCCAACAAACCGAGCAAATTTGAGCCTGTGTTGCCTTTACGACGGTCAGCTTCTTCAAAATAGCGTCGGAATTGCTTCTCCAAAACGCCATACATACGCTTGACCTTCTGCTTTTCACGCAATTGCAGACCGTAGTCAGAAGTGCGGGCACCGGAGGTGCGGCCATGCTGGCCCGGCTTTGAATCAAATTTTGCCTTATCGCCAATTGAGCGACGTGCGCTCTTGAGGAAGAGGTCAGTGCCTTCTCGGCGAGATAGTTTGGCCTTAGGACCGAGGTAACGTGCCACGTGAATTTCCTTTTATGTCATCTGCCACAGAATCTGTGGGAGCTGGCAGCGCATTGCTGTCAGCGGTGGGCTTAAATGCAGTATTAAATACGACGACGCTTTTGAGGGCGGCAGCCGTTGTGCGGAACCGGCGTCACATCAGCAATCATGTTAATGCGAATGCCAAGTGCGGCCAACGCCCGAACTGAGGATTCACGGCCAGGACCTGGACCCTTGATTTCAACGTCAAGATTCTTGATGCCCTGTTCAAGAGCAGCGCGACCAGCAACTTCTGATGCAACTTGAGCTGCAAAAGGCGTCGACTTACGCGAACCCTTAAATCCTTGACCACCAGAAGAAGCCCAAGACAAGGCATTGCCTTGACGGTCCGTGATCGTAATAATCGTGTTGTTGAACGAGGCGTGAACGTGTGCCACACCGTCAGCGATATTCTTGCGAACTTTTTTACGGACCCGCTGGGCCGCATTATTGGCGGGGGATTTAGCCATAGTATTCTTTCAGAGTCTCTTATTTTTTCAGTGACTGAGCAGCCTTGCGCGGACCTTTGCGGGTACGGGCGTTGGTGCGAGTCCGTTGCCCACGCATGGGCAAACCGCGACGATGGCGGAAACCACGGTAACAACCAATGTCCATCAAGCGCTTGATGTTCATGGTCGTCTCACGCCGCAAGTCACCTTCAATGGTGAACTGAGCGATGTGATCGCGAATTTTTTCCAGATCCGCGTCGGTCAAATCTTTGACCTTCTTGGAGTAAGCTATACCGCAAGCTTCGCAAATTTGACGAGCTCGGGTGCGACCGATTCCAAAAATAGCCGTCAGGCCAATTTCAGAATGCTGTTGCGGTGGAATATTGATACCAGCAATACGTGCCATTTTAATCCTCTAATACTCTTGCAATTAACCCTGGCGCTGCTTGTGACGAGGATCCGTACAGATCACTCGCACAACGCCTTTACGCCGAATTACCTTGCAGTTACGGCAAATTTTCTTGACCGAAGCCGAAACCTTCATTTCATTCTCCTAAAACAGTTTTGAGAGTTCTTACTAAAGATTAGCAAGAACTACTCTAAGAGCCAACCGGCGTTAACCAAGACCTTCAGTTTGCGCTGCCCGCTGACCTTGATCTCATCCAAAACTCAGCTCACACCTACTGAAGAGGTGCATGCACACCCACAACGGCATGAGCCAATTCAAATCACGAAGACTTAAAACTAGCCTTCTTAAGAAGCGAGTCGTATTGCTGCGACATCATGTAGTTTTGCACTTGGGACATGAAGTCCATCGTCACAACCACAATAATCAGAAGGGAAGTTCCACCAAAGTAAAACGGAACGTTGTACTTCAAAATCAAGAACTCAGGAAGCAGACAGACCAAAGTGATGTAAATCGCCCCGGCAAAAGTCAATCGAAGCAATATTTTGTCGATGTACTTTGCTGTTTGGTCACCTGGACGGATACCAGGTATGAACGCGCCGCTTTTCTTCAGATTATCCGCTGTTTCTCGACTATTGAACACCAATGCGGTGTAGAAAAAGCAGCAAAATATAATCGCGGCCGCATAGAACATCACATAAAGCGGCTGACCCGGCGTCAACGAACCAGCAATGTCTTTCAACCAACGCATCGACTCACCGGAGCTTAACCACCCAGCGATTGTTGCCGGCATCAAAATAATTGATGAGGCAAAGATGGGAGGAATGACCCCCGCCATATTCAGCTTGAGTGGCAAGTGACTTGACTGCCCGCCATAGACCTTGTTTCCGACTTGGCGTCTAGCGTAGTTAACCAGGATCTTTCTTTGACCACGCTCTACGAACACGACAAAGTAAGTAACTGCGGCGACCAATACAACGATGAACATTGCAACTATGATGCTCATTGCGCCAGTTCTCACCAGCTCTAGCAACCCACCAATCGCGTTGGGCAAACCAGCGGCAATGCCACCGAAAATCAAAATCGAAATTCCGTTGCCCAAACCACGCTCAGTAATCTGCTCACCAAGCCACATCAAAAACATCGTTCCCGACGTCAACGTAACAATCGCGGTAACTCGGAAACCAAAACCAGGCGAAACGACGAGACCGGCGGAGCTTTCCAATGCAATGGCAATACCCATTGACTGAAAGAGCGCCAAACCCAATGTCCCGTAACGGGTGTACTGGGTAATCTTGCGACGACCGCCTTCGCCTTCTTTCTTGAGCTGCTCAAATGCAGGCAATACATACGTCAACAATTGCATAACAATTGACGCCGAGATGTACGGCATGATTCCGAGTGCAAAGATGGTGAATCGTGACAGGGCGCCACCGGAGAACATGTTAAACATTCCCAAGATACCGCCCTGCTGGCCCTTGAAAAACTGCTGCAGCTGCTCCGGATCAATTCCAGGAACTGGTATATGCGCACCAATGCGGTACACAACCAAGGCCAGAAGCAAAAAGACAAGACGACGACGAAGGTCGCCAAATTTGTCTGCTTTTGCAAGCTTTGTCGGGTTTGTAGCCACGTCAGATTCTTTCAGTTAACCGATGTCAGGCGAAACTGCCGCCAGCTGCCTCAACTGCCAATTTGGCTGCCGCTGTAGCGCCAATTCCTGTCAGCTTCACGGATATCGAAAGCTCGCCAGTCTTGATCACTTTAACGACTTTGGCCAACTCACCAACCAAGCGAGCTTGCTTAAGTACCAGCAAATCGACCTCAGCGGCACCGAGTTGCTGCAAAGCGGTCAGAGTCACTTCAGCGTTGAACTTCAACAGATGTGACTTGAAACCACGCTTTGGCAAACGGCGATGCATAGGCATCTGTCCACCTTCGAAGCCCACTGCGGGACCGCCACCGGAACGCGACTTCTGACCTTTGTGACCGCGTCCTGCGGTTTTGCCTAATCCAGAGCCAATGCCGCGACCAACGCGACGCTTAGAATGCTTGGCGCCCTCAGCGGGTTTAATGCTATTGAGTTCCATCTTCAACCTCTTAAAGCACTTTGACCAGGTAACTGATCTTGTTAATCATTCCGCGAACCTCGGGCGTATCCACCAATTCACTAACACTGCGAATTTTGCGGAGGCCGAGGCCACGGACAGTGGCGCGGTGCGACTCTTGGCAACCGATTGGGCTGCGCACTAGCTGCACTTTGATTGTTTGTTGTGTTGTCATGATCAGAGCTCCGCTTAGACGAAGAGTTCTTCAATAGTCTTGCCACGTTTTGCAGCTACCTGCGACGGAGTGGTCGCATGTGATAGAGCATCCAAAGTGGCACGAACCATGTTGTATGGGTTGGATGAACCATGGCTTTTAGCCACAATATCAGTAATTCCAACGACTTCGAAAACGGCGCGCATTGGTCCACCAGCAATGATGCCAGTACCCTTAGGGGCTGGCGCCATCATGACAGAGGCAGCTCCGTGCTGACCCATCACCTTGTGATGAATGGAACCATTCTTCAAAGAAACTTTGGTCATGTTACGACGGGCTTCTTCCATTGCCTTTTGCACAGCGGCTGGCACTTCTTTCGATTTGCCTTTGCCCATGCCAACACTGCCGTCGCCATCGCCAACCACGGTCAACGCTGCAAATCCAAGAATACGGCCACCCTTGACCACCTTGGTTACGCGGTTGATCGCGATCATTTTTTCCCGCAGACCGTCTTCAGGCCCTTCAGCCTTACCCTGCATTTTCGCTTGAACTTTAGCCATCTTTATTTCCGATCTGCTTAGAACTGCAAGCCAGCTTCACGCGCTGCGTCTGCCAACGCCTTGACGCGACCGTGGTAGGAAAAACCCGCACGATCAAAGGCTACTTTTTCAACACCAACCGCCTTGGCTTTCTCAGCCAGGCGCTTGCCAATAATTTGGGCTGCCGCGACGTTTCCGCCTTTACCGGAGCCGCCCAATTCGTTGCGCACTTCGACTTCAGCCGTTGAGGCAGTAGCCAAAACTTTGCCACCGTCGCCAGAAATAACACTGGCGTAAATGTGCAAATTTGTGCGATTCACGGTGAGACGTGCAACGCCTTGTCCAGCGATACGGATACGCGTCTGACGGGCTCTGCGAAGACGCTGCTCTTTTTTGGTCAACATGATGCAGCTCCTTATTTCTTCTTGGTTTCTTTAATCGTGATCTTTTCGTCCGCATAGCGGATGCCTTTGCCTTTGTAGGGCTCTGGCGGACGAATCGCACGGATCTCAGCAGCCACCTGGCCAACGCGCTGACGATCTGCACCTTTGATCAAAATCTCAGTGGGTGTAGGGGTGGCAACAGTAACGCCTTCTGGCATTTCCTTGTTGACTGGATGAGAGTAGCCAACTGTCAAGTTCAATTTGGAACCTTGCGCAGCAGCTTTGTAACCCACACCAATCAAGCTAAGCTTTTTCTCAAAGCCCTTTGTGACGCCAACCACCATGTTGTTCACCAACTGACGCATCGTGCCACTCATGGCATTCGCTTCACGGGAAGCATTTGCTGGCTTGAAGCTCAGCACACCAGCCTCATTGGTCACCTTGACCAATGCATTCAGTGCAAGAGACAAATTGCCACCCGCGCCTTTAACATTGATCTGATTGACGGCAACTGACACATCTACGCCAGCGGGAACCGCTACGGGCATTTTTCCTATACGGGACATCTTCTATTTCTCCTCAATGTCACGTTTTAGGCGACGTAGCAAAGTACTTCGCCACCGATACCAGAGGCGCGTGCTTTGCGGTCAGTCATAACGCCCTGAGGAGTAGTGACAATTGCCACACCCAGGCCATTCTGGACTTGTGGAATGGCATCGCTGCCACGGTAAACACGCAAGCCAGGACGGCTAACGCGCTCGATACGCTCGATCACTGGGCGACCTGCGTAGTATTTCAAGGAAATCACTAACTCAGGCTTGCCATCTTCCGCGCTTACTTTGAAGCCGTCGATGTAACCTTCGTCCTGCAATACCTGTGCAATAGCGACCTTCACCTTGGATGAAGGAACACTTACGGTAGTTTTTGCGACCATTTGCGCGTTACGAATACGCGTCAACAGGTCAGCGATGGGATCACTCATGCTCATATCTATGTCTCCTACCGCTTACCAGCTAGCCTTGACAATGCCGGGAATCTCACCAGCAAATGCCATTTCACGAATTTTTGCGCGCGCCAGCCCAAAATGCTGAAACGTTCCACGTGCACGACCGGTGATTGCACACCGGTTGCGCTGACGCGTTGGATTCGCATTGCGGGGCAGCTTTTGCAGAGCCAAGCGAGCGACCATGCGCTCTTCGTCGCTACGCTTTGCGTCATTCGAAATTGCTTTCAGTTCCGCATGCTTAGCAGCGTACTTCGCAACCAGTTTGTCGCGCTTGAGTTCGCGCTGAATTAATGCCATCTTAGCCACAGGTCACCTCAGTTCTTGAACGGGAAACGGAAGCCTGTGAGCAGTGCTTTGCACTCTTCATCGGTCTTGGCCGTCGTGGTGATGCTGATATTGAGACCACGCAAGGCATCAACCTTGTCGTACTCAATCTCAGGGAAAATAATTTGCTCTTTGACGCCGATGTTGTAGTTTCCGCGGCCGTCAAATGCACGACCTGAGATACCGCGGAAGTCACGAACGCGAGGCAATGCAATGGTCACAAAACGATCTAGGAATTCATACATCTGAACGCCACGCAATGTAACCATGCAGCCAATGGCTTGGTCTTCACGAATCTTGAAGCCAGCAATCGCTTTTCTTGACTTCGTCACCACAGGCCGCTGACCTGCAATTTTTGTCAAATCTGAAACTGCGTGATCCATGACCTTTTTATCGGCCACAGCTTCGCTAACACCCATATTGAGTGTGATTTTTGTCAAGCGAGGAACTTGCATGACCGACTTGTAGCCAAACTTGGCCATCAACTCAGCAGCCAATTTCTCGCGATAGTGTTGTTGCAAACGAGCCATGCTTATGCCACCTTGATTTCTTCGCCGCTGGATTTGTAAACGCGTACACGCTTACCGTCAGCAGCCATCTTGATACCAACACGATCAGCCTTGCCTGTTGCCGCATTGAAAATTGCGACATTGGACTGATGGATAGGCATAGATTTCTCAATAATGCCGCCGGCCGCACCCTTAAGAGGATTTGGCTTCGTGTGCTTCTTCACGACATTAATGCCGTCGATGATCACATAGGAGTCATCTTTACGCAGCGTGATCGTGCCGCGCTTGCCCTTATCGCGCCCTGTCAGCACGATGATTTGGTCGCCTTTGCGAATCTTATTCATGGCGCGTCCTTACAAAACTTCAGGAGCCAGGGACACGATCTTCATGAACTTTTCAGTGCGCAATTCACGCGTCACTGGTCCAAAGATTCGGGTGCCGATTGGCTCCAATTTGGCGTTAAGCAACACTGCTGCATTGCCATCGAATTTAACCAGGGAGCCATCGCTACGACGGATGCCCTTGGCTGTACGAACCACAACCGCGCTGTAGACCTCGCCTTTTTTGACGCGACCACGCGGAGCGGCCTCCTTGATGCTAACTTTAATAACATCGCCAACGCTCGCATAGCGACGCTTAGAACCACCCAGCACCTTAATGCACAGGACGGACTTTGCGCCAGTATTGTCGGCAACTTCTAATCTTGATTCTGCTTGGATCATTTCATTTGTTCCCAACTTGCACCAGAAGCATCAACCACCTAGCCGGCGATCAATCACTTCCAATCAGTCTTGGGCCCGTCGTCCATGACATGAACCACTCACATCACTTCCTTTGGGCAGATACTTCATACTTTTTCAAGCGAAGCCCACTATTATGCAGTTACCTTTTGTTTTTAGCAAGTCTTTTCATGAAGGGAGTGTCAAATAGTGTTTCGATAGAGCGACAAAGGCGTCGACCTTGGGGTCAAAGCCTGTCTCTTCGTGAAGAATTTTTCCAACCAACTCAGCCAGCGTTGCGGCTTGTCGAGCATCCAGAAACAGCAGCCTTGATCGCCTAGCAAGCATGTCCTCAACGGTGATGGCGTACTCATGGCGGGCCGCGAACCGCACCATTCCTTCCGTCAACCCCGCGGAAATCTGAGTTTTCGATCCAGGCATGTCAAGCAAGAACTTTTGATCAGCCCCATATGAGTGCGGTCCGGGTGGCGCACATATTGAACGAGTGCTCCCTGCGTCGACATCGGAGCCAACGACCTTTAATCGAACCGTCACGCCGCTGTTTCGACGCTCGATAAGCGAGTGAGCCGCACAACTTTCTAAAACGTCCTCTGCCATCGCACGGTAGGTCGTCCACTTTCCACCGGTCACAGTCACCAAACCGCTTCGACTGACCAACACCGTGTGTTCACGACTCAACCCCTTGGTGTTTTCACCCTCGTCGTCCTGCGGCTTCACGAGAGGCCTTAACCCCACCCACACGCTCCGGACATCCGCCCGAACCGGGGCGCGCTTGAGGTAGCGTGCGGACTCATTTAGGATGAAGTCGACTTCCTCCTTGAATGGCAAGGGCTCCCTGGCCAAGTCGGTTCGAGGGGTATCGGTTGTCCCCAAAATCACCTTACCCAGCCAAGGCACTGCGAACAAAACCCGTCCGTCCGCAGTTTTCGGGACCATCAATCCGACATCAGCATCCAAAAATTCCCTGTCAACGACCAAGTGAACACCTTGGCTAGGTGCCAACATGGGCCGTGTCGTACTTTTCCCGTCGACGTCATTGACCGCCCCGTCTTTAACCCGCAACTCGTCGACCCAGACACCCGCCGCGTTGACGACGCATCCCGCCGAGATATCAAACGTCACCCCCGAAATCGAGTCGATGCATCGAAGGCCAGTGATCTTTCCGCCCTCATACAGCAGTTCTTCGGCCCGGCAGTAATTGACCAACAAGGCCCCGTGCACGGCCGCCGTGCGCGCCAAGGCCAACGCCAATCGGGCGTCATTGAATTGACCGTCCCAGTACTTTACGCCGCCTTTTAAGCCCGAAGGCTGAGCGGTTGGCAATTGCGACATCGTCTCGGAACGACTCAACAATTCAGTTCGCCCCAATCCAGCCTTGCCCGCAAGTGCGTCATACATCTTGAGGCCAATGCCATAGAAAGGCGTTTCCCAGCACTTGTAGGACGGCATGATGAAGGACAAGGGTTGCGCCAAGTGTGGCGCATTATTTAATAGTGTTGTCCGCTCATGCAGCGCTTCGCGCACCAAAGAGATATTGCCCTGTGCCAGATAGCGAACACCGCCGTGCACCAGCTTGGTCGAGCGCGAAGAGGTGCCTTTGGCAAAATCATCGGATTCAATCAGGACCACACTAAAACCGCGCGCCGCAGCGTCCAGAGCAACCCCCAAACCCGTTGCACCACCGCCCACAATGGCAATGTCATAGTGATGGGGCTGGGCGAGTCGGGTAAGCAGATCCTGCCGTTTGGTAGGCAATGGCGTTGTATCAGTTGGCATAGTTAAAAGTATTCGATAGTGATTTCAAAGAGTCGCCTGTTAGCCGGTGAGGTATTCGCTCAGATGTTGGCGAAAAAGGCCGTGGAAGTCACACTTTCACGGCCTTTTCACTCAATGCGTCGCTAAACGACGTTTAGCGAACTTTTCCGTTTTTCCACGCTGTTAGAAGCGTGTCGTAAGCAATGGTTTCACCCTTTGGCTTTTCGTTGGCCAGCTTTTTCCAAGGAGCCCCTTTATCGCTTAGCCACTTGCTGGCGTCGCTCTTCGGATTCAACTTGGGTGGGCAATTGGCCATGCCAGCACGCTCCAAGCGAGCCATCACTGAGTCCATCTCCTCGGCCAGATTATCCATGGCTGCCTGTGGTGTTTTTTCACCCGTTACTGCCACGGCCACGTTTTTCCACCACAACTGCGCCAACTTCGGATAGTCAGGGACATTCGTACCAGTGGGCGTCCACGCCACACGAGCGGGGCTACGGTAGAACTCCACCAAACCACCCAGCTTCGGCGCCATATCAGTCATGGCCTGCGAGCGGATATCTGACTCGCGAATTGGCGTCAACCCGACGACAGTCTTCTTCAACGACGTGGTCTTGGCCGTTACGAATTGCGCATACAACCAAGCGGCAGCTACCTTGTTGGCATCGTGGTCCTTGAAGAACGTCCATGAGCCGACATCCTGGTAGCCATTCTGCATGCCCTGCTTCCAGTAAGGTCCGTTTGGACCTGGCGCCATGCGCCACTTCGGAGTTCCGTCGGCATTGACCACAGGCAAACCTGGCTTGATCATGTCAGCCGTGAATGCGGTGTACCAGAAAATTTGCTGAGCGATTTGGCCCTGTGCCGGTACCGGACCGGCTTCGCCAAATGTCATGCCGATGGCTTCTTTTGGCGAGTATTGCTTCATCCAATCGATGTACTTGGTCAGCGCGTAGACCGCTGCGGGCGAATTGGTGGCACCTCCACGGGAAACGGATGCGCCCTGCGGAGTACAACCGTCTGCCGAGGCACGGATGCCCCATTCGTCCACAGGCTTTCCGTTCGGAATGCCAACGTCAGCTGAACCGGCCATGGACAACCAGGCATCTGTAAAGCGCCAGCCCAAAGACGGGTCTTTCTTGCCATAGTCCATGTGACCATAAATTGGCTTTCCATCGATATTCTTCACGTCATTGGTGAAGAAGGCGGCGATGTCTTCGTAGGCACTCCAATTCAACGGAACGCCCAAGTCATAGCCATATTTGGCTTTGAACTTGGCTTTTAGCTCCGGTTTTTCAAACAAGTCTGCGCGGAACCAGTACAAGTTGGCGAACTGCTGATCAGGCAACTGGTACAACTTGCCATCAGGGCCGGTTGTGAAGCTGGTGCCGATGAAATCCTTTAGGTCCAGACCTGGATTTGTCCATTCTTTTCCGCTGCCTGCCATGTAGTCAGTCAAATTCATGACCTTGCCATAGCGGTAGTGCGTACCAATCAAGTCGGAATCAGTGATCCATCCGTCGTATATTGACTTGCCCGATTGCATCGAGGTCTGCAATTTTTCGACGACATCGCCCTCGCCAATCAGGTCATGAGTGACTTTGATTCCCGTAATCTCTTCAAAGGCTTTGGCGAGCGTTTTGGATTCGTACTCATGGGTCGTAATAGTCTCAGAGACCACCGAAATCTCCTTGATACCCTTGGCCTGCAGCTTTTTAGCGGCATCTATGAACCACTTCATTTCGGCCGCTTGTTGGGCCTTGGACAAGGTCGACGGTTGGAATTCACTGTCGATCCATTTTTTGGCCGCGGCTTCGTCAGCCCAACCTGGGCTAGAGGCGGCACAAGCCATCGCCACAGCCAACACAGAATATTTCAATTTCATTGCCAGTCTCCTCAGATCTGATAAACCCCTGTTTGGAAGTCAGCAACGGCTCCAGGGGGAACAAGCCGCTGCTTTTCTCACAAGTGGCTAGCCCTTGCGCATGACGAGTGCAAGCAAGCCCATCGACACCACGAAACTGATCCAAATAGTTGGATCCGACTCCAAACTCAATAGATCAGCCATCCAGCCGCTCAGGCCGACAAAGGCCAGATTGGTATAGGCGGCAACCAGCAATCCGATGAACAGGCGGTCCCCGCGGGTCGTCTCCAAGGGAAGAAAACCCTTGCGCAAGGTGGTTGGGGACTTGATCTCCCAAATCGTCATTCCCACCAACATCAATCCAATACAGCTAAAGAAAACGGCCACCGGTGTGGTCCATGCCATCCATTGGTACATACAGACCTCCTGTTAAACGCGTCCCATCGCGAATCCCTTCGCGATGTAATTCCGAACAAACCAAATCACAATCGCCCCCGGCACAATGGTGAGTACCCCCGCCGCGGCCAAGGTGGCCCAGTCCATTCCCGACGCTGAAATGGTTCGCGTCATCGTGGCGGCAATCGGTTTCGCATTGACACTCGTCAAGGTGCGAGCCAGCAACAACTCAACCCAGCTGAACATGAAGCAGAAGAAGGCAGCAACACCTACCCCTGCTTTGATCAAAGGCAAGAATATCTGGATGAAAAATCGGGGAAACGAGTAGCCGTCGATGTAGGCGGTTTCATCGATCTCTCTGGGAATCCCGCTCATAAAACCTTCCAGAATCCAGACGGCCAGCGGCACGTTGAACAACAGGTGCGCCAGTGCGACGGCCAAATGGGTATCCATCAGCCCGACCGAGCTGTAGAGCTGGAAGAATGGCAGCAAAAACACCGCCGGCGGTGTCATTCGATTGGTCAGCAGCCAGAAGAACACATGTTTGTCGCCCAAAAAACTGTAGCGAGAAAACGCGTACGCTGCGGGCAACGCAACGGTGAGTGAAATCACCGTGTTGATTGCCACATAGATCATGCTGTTGATGTAGCCAGAGTACCAAGCCGGGTCGGTCAGAATGGTTTTGTAGTTATCCCAGGTGAAATCATCCGGAAACAAAGAGAAGCCAGCGACGATCTCGTTGTTGGTCTTGAACGACATGTTGACCATCCAGTAGATGGGCAGCAAGGCGAACACGATGTAGGCGATAAGGAACAACGTCCTTTTCTGGAACTTTGGCTTATTCATGACCACCCTCCTTTTCCTGGGTGCCAACGCGTTGCATCCAGTTGTACAAAATAAAACACATCAGCAAGATGATCAGAAAATAGATCAAGGAGAAGGCAGCAGCGGGTCCAAGGTCAAATTGCCCCACCGCCTTCTGAGTCAAAAACTGAGAAAGGAAGGTCGTTGAGTTGCCTGGTCCACCACCCGTCAGCACAAAGGGTTCGGTGTAGATCATGAAACTGTCCATGAAGCGCAGCAACACCGCAATCATCAATACACCGCGCATTTTTGGCAGCTGCACATACCGAAATACATCCAGCTTGCTCGCCCCGTCAATGCTGGCCGCTTGGTAATACGCATCTGGAATGGACCGTAAACCGGCGTAACCTAACAACGCCACCAAGGGCGTCCAGTGCCAGACGTCCATTAACAGCACCGTAAGCCAAGCGTGTGTTGCGTTGCCCGTGTAGCTGTAGTCAATCCCCATGCCTTGCAGCGCGGCGCCCATGAGCCCGATGTCTGTACGGCCAAAAATCTGCCAAATCGTACCAACCACATTCCATGGGATCAGCAACGAAAGAGAGACGATGACCAGCACCGCTGATGACTTCCAGCCTGTGGCGGGCATTGACAATGCCAGCAGAATGCCCAGCGGCAGCTCGACGGCCAACACCGAGAAGGAGTAAATCAACTGCCTGAGCAGAGCGCCGTGCAACTCTTCATCACGCATGATGGCGGCAAACCATTCGGTGCCGACAAAAACTCGTCGATCCAGTGAAATGATGTCCTGGACTGAGTAGTTGACAACAACCATCAACGGCAAGATGGCCGAAAATGCGACACAAATCAGGACGGGGAGAACCAGAAACCACGCTTTCTGATTCACCGGCTTAATGGTGGTGCTCATTGCACG
>JBBKVN010000476.1:0-9059 GCA_037968455.1 Rhodoferax sp. | reverse complement strand
ACGAGCATCGCTGTCGCATGGGTGATTCACGCTAGGGAAATCCCTCGTTGGACTATCAGCAATCGCTTGTACTCTGCGGTGGTGTTGATTGATCTAACCGAGGAGTTTCCATGAAATTTGCGATGAAGGTTGTTGCAGCGACTGCTGCTGTGATGTGTTTTGGCGGCGCCTACGCTCAAAAGGGCGAGACCGTGAAAATTGCCATGATTGAGGGCCTGTCAGGCCCCATGGCCAACGTGGGTCAGAATCAACTGAAAACTTGGCAGTTTCTTGCTGAAAAGCTGGAGGCGACCAACAACCCAGCAGGTGTCAAGTTTGAAATTGTGGGCATGGACAGTAAAGGTGCCCCGCAGGAGGCTTTGAACACCTTCAAGGCGGCTGTGGACCAAGGCTTTCGCTACATCGCCCAGGGCAATGGATCTGGTGCGGCGCTGGCCTTGTCGGATGCCGTGGCGAAACACAATGAGCGCAACCCCGGCAAAGAAGTGGTGTTCCTGAACTATGCGGCCGTGGACCCCTCCCTGACGAACGAGAAGTGCAATTACTGGCACTTCCGCCTGGACGCGGACACTTCCCAGAAGATGGAGGCTCTGACCAGCTTCATGAAGGATCAGGCGGGCGTCAAAAAGGTCTACCTGCTCAACCAAAACTACTCCCATGGTCATCAGGTGGCCAAGTACTTCAAAGAAGGCATGAGCCGCAAGCGCCCTGATGTGACCATTGCGGGCGAGGATTTGGTGCCTCTGGGCCAAGTGAAAGACTTCGCCCCGTATGTGGCGAAGATCAAGCAGTCGGGCGCGGACACCATCGTGACTGGTAACTGGGGCGCTGACCTGACCTTGTTCGTCAAGGCCTTGAACGATGCAGGCCTGAAACTGCCGATGTACACCTACTACTCTGGCGTGTCGGGCACACCGACCGCGTTGGCCTCCGGTGGCGACAGCGAGGTGTACCAAATCTCTTACAACCATTCCAACTTCACCGGTCCTGTGGGCAAGCTCACAGAAGAGTTTCAGAAGAAGTTTGGTGACGACTTGTATACCTTCTCCATTTACAACGGAATTGTGATGTTGGGCGAGGCCATGGCCAAGGCCAAATCAACCGACCCGGTCAAGGTGGCTGCTGCGATGGAAGGCCTGAAATTCAAGGGCTTCAATGGAGAGTCTGAAATGCGCAAGTCAGACCACCAAATGCAGCAAGGCCTGTACATCTCCAAATGGCAGAAATTGGACAGCAAAAACCCGTACAACGTGGAAAAAACTGGCTACACCTTCGCGCCAGTGAAGTACATTGAGTCTTATGTGGCCAGCACACCAACGAGCTGCCAGATGAAGCGCCCTGGCTAGTCGCAGTCGCTTGACAACGCCGGGTGGGCCTCAGAGGCGCCCGGCATTTTTTTGCCTGCTTTCAAAGAGATCAACCCCTGCCCGCATGTGTTTGTCTTTTTAACCACCTTATGAGTACGCCATGGAGTTTTTCACAATTTCGTTGCTGAACGGTATCAGCTACGGTTTGCTGCTGTTCATGTTGAGCTCCGGTTTGACCCTGATTTTCAGCATGATGGGCGTGCTGAACTTTGCGCATGCATCGTTTTATATGGTGGGCGCCTACTTTGCCTACACCATAACGTCACTGGTTGGGTTTTGGCCCGCACTGGTGCTGGCGCCGATTCTGGTGGGTTTGCTGGGGGCTGGCTTTGAAAAATACGCGCTTCGCCGGGTGCACAAGTTTGGCCATGTGCCGGAGCTGTTGATTACCTTTGGCCTGAGTTATGTCGTGGGCGAAGTGGTCCAATTGATCTGGGGCCGTGGTTCGGTGGACTACCGTGTTCCCGAGGCGCTGGATGGGCCTTTGTTCACTATTTTTGGCACGCAGTTTCCCACGTACCGGGCCTTCATGATGCTGGTGGCCGTGTTGATGCTGATTTCCATTTGGCTGATGCTGACCAAGACCCGGATTGGCCTGGTCATTCAAGCCGCCTTGACTCACCCCGAGATGGTGGAGTCGCTGGGGCACAACGTGCCTCGCGTTTTCATGCTGGTGTTTGGCGGTGGCTGCGCCTTGGCGGGACTGGCTGGCGTGATTGGTGGCAATGCTTATGTGACAGAGCCCGGTATGGCTGCGTCATTGGGCGGGGTGATTTTTGTGGTGGTCGTGGTCGGTGGCATGGGGTCGCTGGCGGGCGCGTTTTTAGCCTCGCTGCTCATTGGTGTGCTGCAGACCTTCGCCGTGGCCATTGATGCGTCCTTGCTGTCGGCGCTGGCGGTGCTGGGTGTGATGCTGACGCCCGAGTCGTTTGGCTATCCCATTCTGAAGCTCAAGCTAAGTCAGGTCGCGCCCATCTTGCCGTATCTGTTTTTGGTCTTGATTCTGATCTTTCGGCCCAAGGGTCTTCTTGGTACGAGGGAGGGTTAACCATGAGCCGTCAACCGAATGAATTCAAGCCCTTCAACTGGGGGCGCGTGGTGGTCTGGTCGCTGTTCTCCCTGGTGCTGCTGTGCGCGCCGCTGGTACTGAAAAGCAGCCTGAGTCACACCATGTTGAGCCAGATGGGCATCGCCATCATCGTCTGTTTGAGCTACAACATTCTGCTGGGGCAGGGGGGAATGCTCAGTTTCGGCCATGCGGTGTATTCCGGCATGGGGTCCTTCCTGGCCATTCACACGCTGAACCGGGTGACGGATGGCTTTCCGCTGCCCGTTAGCCTGGTGCCGATTGCCGGCGGTTTGGGCAGCATGTTGGTCGCTGTGGTGCTGGGTTGGGTCACCACGAAGAAGGCCGCTACCCCGTTTGCCATGATCACACTGGGTATTGGCGAGCTGGTCTGGGCCATGTCGCTGATGTTTCCTGAGTTTTTTGGCGGCGAGGGGGGTGTGTCGGGCAATCGTGTGGTGGGTTCCAAGCTCTTTGGCATCACCTATGGGCCGCAGATTCAACTGTATTACCTGATCGCGATCTACACCTTTGTCTGCACCGGGCTGATGTTTGCCTTCACCCGCACGCCTTTGGGTCGCATGCTCAATGCAGTGCGAGACAACCCGGAGCGGGTTGAGTTTGTCGGCTATGACACGCAAAAGGTCCGTTACATCTCTTTCATCGTGGCGGCGTTCTTTGCTGGCATTTCTGGCGGGCTGGCTGCACTCAATTTTGAGATTGTCACCTCCGAGGTGGTCAGCGGGTACCGGTCAGGGGCTTACTTGCTGTTCACCTTCCTGGGCGGCGCGACCTTCTTTTTTGGCCCCATCATTGGCGCGGTGCTGATGGTGTTTTCATTCGTGATGTTGTCGGAGTTCACCAAGGCCTGGTTGCTGTATTTGGGGCTGATCTTTTTGTTCATGGTGATGTTTGCCCCGGGTGGGGTGGCGTCGCTGATCATGATGAATTTGCGGGTGGCCATGTATGGGCATTTGCGCAGGTTGTGGGTCGGTTATCTGGCCTTGGCCGTTACCGCCGTAGTGGTTCTGGCCGGCGCAGGGGCCATGATCGAGATGATTTACCACCTGCAATTGCATGCCGCTTTCGGTTCGGAATTGGAGTTCATGGGCACCACGCTGGACGCCAAGGGGATGAACAGTTGGTTGGGCGCGTTGCTGGTGCTGGTGACCGGTTTGAGTTTGTTTGAGTTGGCCCGCCGTCGGTTTGCGCTGCAGTGGGGGCAGATTCAGGAAGAGATTGAGAAAGATATCAAACTGCAGGAGAAGCGATGACTTACGCGTTGGAACTAAAGAACTTGCGCAAGAGCTTTGGCAAGACCGAAATCATTCGCGGAATTGATCTGGCGATTCCTGCTGGAGAGCGGGTTGGCATCATTGGCCCCAATGGTGCGGGCAAATCGACCTTGTTCAATCTGATCAGCGGTCGGTTCGAGCCCACCAGCGGAGAGGTCTTGCTCAATGGGCAGCGCCTGAACGGCAAGCGGCCATTTGAGATCAACCGCATGGGTTTGAGCCGCAGCTTTCAGATAACCAACATTTTTCCCAAACTCAGTGTGTTTGAAAATTTGCGCTGCGGGGTGCTCTGGAGCCTGGGCTACAAGTACACCTTCTTCAAATTTTTGAATAATCTGGACGATGCCAACGACCGCGCCACGGAATTGATGGAAATGGTCAAGCTGGACAAAAAGCGCGACGTATTGGCTGTGAACCTGACCTATGCGGAGCAGCGGGCGCTGGAAATCGGTATCACCATTGCGGGTGGCGCCAACGTGATCCTGCTGGACGAACCGACCGCAGGCATGAGCAAGTCAGAGACCAGTCGCTTTATCAAGCTGATCAAGGAGGTGACGGTGGGCAAGACGCTGCTGACGGTCGAGCACGACATGGGGGTGGTGTTTGGCTTGGCCGACAAAATTGCAGTTGTGGTCTACGGCGAAATTTTGGCCTATGACGAGCCTGACGCTGTACGGGCCAGTCAGCGCGTGCAGGAGGCCTATCTGGGGTCTTCAGTGGCCGACAACCAGGCACAAGGACACTGATCATGCTAAAAATCGAAAACTTGCACGCGTATTATGGCAAGAGCCATGTCCTGCATGGGGTGCACCTGGAGGTGAACTCCGGCGAGATTGTTTCCTTGTTGGGGCGCAATGGCTCAGGCCGCTCGACTACGGCCAAGGCCATGATGGGCTTGGTGCAGTGCGAGGGTTCCATTTTGTGGCGCGGTGAAGAAATCCTGGGCAAACAAACCTATGAAATCGCCCACCTTGGCTTGGGTTATGTGCCTGAAAGTCGAGATATTTTCCCCAACTTGACCGTTGAGCAGAACCTGCACCTGGGTGAAAAAAGCACCCGCAAGTCGGGGCGCTGGTCGTTTGACGACATGTACCAGATGTTTCCCCGCCTTAAAGAGCGCCAACACACCCCCGCAGGCGTCATGTCCGGCGGTGAACAGCAGATGCTGACCTTGTGCCGCACCCTGATGGGTGACCCGGACCTGATCATCATCGACGAGCCCACCGAGGGCCTGGCGCCCAAGATTGTCGAGTTGGTGGCGCACTATTTGACCGAGCTCAAAAAGCGCGGCATCTCCGTGCTGCTGATCGAACAAAAACTGACCATCGCCATGGACATCTCGGACCGTTGTCTGGTGATGGGCCACGGCAGCATCGTGTTTGAAGGCACGCCCGACGGCTTGCGCAAAGACAGCGAAGTCCGCAAGGAATGGCTGGAGGTGTAACCCTTTGTCCCAACTGCGACAAAACGAGGGTTAACCCTCGTTTTGTCATGAGTACACGGTCCTACAATGAAAAAGAACGATCGTACTATTTTTACTTCCGAGGATTGCAAGCATGACCGCTGATTACAAAGTTCATGGCGCTGTCGCCGTGATTTCGCTCAACAACCCCCCTGTCAACGGTTTGGGTTACGCCACCCGTTTGGCTGTGACCGACGGATTGGCCCAGGCCAACGCAGACAGTGCCGTCAAAGCCATTGTGATCACCGGCGCAGGTAAAGCGTTTTCGGGCGGTGCAGACATCAAGGAATTTGGCAGCCCCAAGGCCTTGCAAGAACCCAATTTGCTCAGCGTCATTCTGGCAGTTGAAAACTCGGCCAAGCCTGTGGTAGCGGCCATTCACACGGTCTGCATGGGCGGTGGCTTGGAGCTGGCACTGGGTTGCCACTACCGCATTGCAGCCCCTGGTTGCAGCGTGGCGTTGCCTGAAGTCAAGCTCGGCTTAATCCCCGGCGCCGGTGGCACGCAGCGTTTGCCGCGCGCTTTGGGTGTGGAACCCGCGCTGAACATGATCGTCAGCGGCGAGCCCGTCAAGAGCGAATTGCTGGCCATGATCCCTGGCCAAAAGCTATTTGACAAGATGGCCAGCAGCGCTGAAGCGCTGGCTGCCGAGGCTCTGGCCTATGCCATGGAGATTTCCGAAGCGCGGCCGCTGCCACTGGTACGCAACCTGCCTTGCCGCCACCCCCAGGGCGATGCGTACTTTCAGTTCGCACGCAATATGGTCAAAGGCATGGCCAAGAATTACCCAGCGCCCGCCAAGTGTGTGGACGCTGTGGAAGCCGCCACCAAGCAGAAGTTTGATGTGGGCATGGTCACCGAGCGTGACATTTTCATCAACCTGATGTGGACACCCGAGAGCCGCGCGCTGCGCCATGTCTTCATGGCCGAACGTGCAGCATCAAAAATACCTGATGTGCCCGCAGATACTGCGCAGCGAGCTATCAATTCAGTAGCAATCATCGGTGCCGGCACCATGGGTGGTGGCATTGCCATGAACTTCCTGAACGCGGGCATTCCCGTCAAGATGCTGGAGATGAAGCAGGAGGCGCTGGACCGTGGCCTGGCCACCATCGCCAAAAACTACGAATCACAGGTCAAAAAGGGCAAGCTCAAGCAGGACAAGTACGAGCAGCGCATGAGCTTGCTCAGCACCACGCTGAGCTATGACGACCTGTCGGACGCCGACATGGTGATTGAAGCCGTGTTTGAAGAGTTGGGCGTGAAAGAGGCCGTGTTCAAGGAACTGGACCGGGTGATGAAGTCCGGTGCCATTTTGGCCTCCAACACCTCAACGCTGGACGTGGACAAGATTGCCGCGTTTACCAAGCGTCCAGAAGACGTGGTGGGCATGCACTTCTTCAGCCCCGCCAACGTCATGAAGCTGTTGGAAGTGGTGCGTGGCGCCAAGACCAGCAAAGATGTGCTGGCCACCGTAATGACCATCGCCAAGAAGATTCGCAAGACGGCTGTGCTGTCTGGCGTGTGCGACGGCTTCATTGGCAACCGTATGATCGAGCAATACGGCCGCCAGGGTGGTTTCCTGCTGGACGAGGGCTGCACACCTGCCCAGGTGGACAAAGCGGTTGAGAAATTTGGCTTTGCTATGGGCCCGTTCCGCATGGGTGACCTGGCCGGCAACGACATTGGCTGGGCCATTCGCAAGCGCCGCTACCAGGAAAAGCCAGACATGAAGTACAGCAAAACGGCTGACTTGTTGTGTGAAAAAGGCCGCTTTGGCCAGAAAACTGGCGCTGGCTGGTATGACTATGTGGCAGGTAAGCGCGATGCCATTCCAAACGCAGAAGTTGAGCAGATGATTGCCGCCCACCGTGACAGCCTGGGCATCAAACCCCGCAAGATTTCTGATGAAGAAATTGTGCAGCGCTTGGTGTTCTCGTTGGTGAACGAAGCCGCCCACATTCTGGAAGAAGGCATTGCCAACAAGGCCAGTGACATCGACATCGTGTACATCTTTGGTTACGGCTTCCCTCCCTACCGTGGTGGCCCCATGAACTACGCCGACGAAGTGGGCCTGTTCAATGTGGTGCAAGCCATGAACCGTTTTGCGCAGAACCCGCTGGATGATGCGGCGTTCTGGAAGCCTGCGCCTTTGTTGGCCAAGCTCGCCGCCGAAGGCAAGACCTTCAACTGAACCCAGACATCAGAAAGACAACAACATGACCTCCGCTGTAATTGTTTCTACCGCTCGTACCCCTCTGGCCAAGAGCTGGAAGGGTTCCTTCAACATGACCCATGGCGCCACTTTGGGCGGCCACGCGGTCGAACACGCCATTGCCCGCGCCGGCATCGAAGCCGGTGAGGTGGACGACGTGATCATGGGTTGTGCCACGCCTGAAGGCGCCACCGGCGCCAACATCGCCCGTCAAATTGCCTTGCGCGCTGGCTGCCCTGTGACCGTGTCCGGCATGACAATCAACCGTTTTTGCTCATCCGGCCTGCAGACCATTGCCACTGCAGCGCAACGCATCATTGCCAACGAAGGCGATATTTATGTCGCCGGTGGTGTGGAAGCGATTTCCTGCGTGCAGCAGGAAATGAACCAGCACATGCTGGCCGACCCTTGGTTGGTCAAGAACAAACCAGAGATTTACTGGAACATGCTGCAAACGGCTGAGAACGTGGCCAAGCGCTACAACATCGGCCGTGACGCCATGGACGAGTACGGTGCCGCCAGCCAGCAGCGCGCCACAGCGGCACTGGCAGCCGGCTTGTTCAAAGACGAGATCGCTCCCATCACCGTGATCATGGGTGTGGCCGACAAGGTCATGGGCATGACGACCAAGAAGGTCACGGTCAGTGATGACGAAGGCATTCGCGCTGGCACCACCAAGGAAGGCATCAGCGGACTGCGCTCTGCCGTACCCGGAGGTTTGATCACGGCCGGAAACGCCAGCCAGTTCTCTGACGGCGCCGGTGCTGTGGTGGTCATGCACGAAAAGCTGGCTGAGCAAAAAGGCCTCAAGCCGCTGGGCCGATTCCTCGGCTTCGCCGTGGCCGGTTGCGAACCTGACGAGATGGGCATTGGCCCGGTGTTCGCCATCCCCAAAGTGCTGAAACGCCTGGGCCTGAGCGTGAGCGACATTGACTTGTGGGAACTGAACGAAGCGTTTGCCGTGCAAGTGCTGTACTGCCGCGACAAGCTGGGCATTCCGGCGGACCGTTTGAACGTGAATGGCGGCGCGATTGCGGTGGGGCACCCCTACGGCGTCAGTGGTCAGCGTTTGACCGGTCACGCGCTGATTGAAGGCAAGCGTCGCGGTGCCAAGCGTGTTTGCGTCACCATGTGTATTGGTGGCGGCATGGGCGCGGCGGGCATTTTCGAAGTGCTTTAAGCCAATGCCGAAATCGGCTTGATCTCTCCAAGCTGGGCCGCTGAAACAAGCGGACCAGCTTTTTTTTCGATTGGAATTCACCATGTCTCTGCGTCCTACCCTCGATTTTTTGTTATACCAATGGCTGAAAGTCGACTCGCTCACTGAGCGCAACCGGTTTTCCGATCATTCGCGCGAAACCTTTGATGCGGTGATGGACACCTGCGAACGCATTGCACGTGAAAAATACGCGCCTTTTAATCGCATGATTGATGCGCAGGAACCCCACTTTGATGGCGAAAAAGTCATCTTGCCGGCCTGCACCCAGGACGCGCACGATGCCTATGTGGGCTCCGGGATGCTGGGAGCAGCGCAGGACTATGACATGGGCGGCATGCAGTTGCCCTACACCGTGGAATCTGCGTCCAACGCCTTTTTTGGCTGTGCCTCCATTGGCATGGGCGCCGGCATGCTGACCACAGGCAACGCCAGTTT
>JBBKVN010000475.1:0-5392 GCA_037968455.1 Rhodoferax sp. | reverse complement strand
CATTGCAGGGCCTGTCGCCGGGGCAAGCGCTGGGCGGGGTGAACAAGGTGTGACGTCATGGCGGCTGATCCTTCTTGGCGAATGTGCCGTATTGGAACCGCAGACGCCACGTTTGGGAGCGCGCGCAAGGCAGATTTACGTAGATTTACCGCAGACCGGGCGTCGGCGCACCGATTCATTGGCAGACGGTTCCCGTGCGAGGAGTGCCGAACGGGATGACGTCAAAAACGGGGCGCGCTCAAGGTAGCATGGCGCCATGTTGCTGCCCCCAATCCATCGCCTTGTTCTGGCTGGATTGACATGGCCCGCCTTGTTGGGCGTGATCGCGGGCACCGCCTTGCAATTGCAGCAGGCCACGCTGTCTTCGGGGTGGATTTATGTGTGTTTTATGCTTCTTGCGCTCATGGGCTGGGCGTGGCTAGCTACTATTTCAATAGCGTTTTTCAAGCGAACAGTTTTGCTGCTGTTGGTGTTTTCCGCGCTGGGGTTCAGCGCAACCGGGTTGCGCTCGGTTGTGTTTGCACGGCAGGCGTTAAACCCTGCGATGGAGGGGCGCGACATTCAGGTGCTTGGGGTGGTTGCCAGCCTGCCCCAAACCACGGAGAACGGCCACCGGTTTCGCTTTGACGTGAACTCGGCCACCCTGGACGGTGCGCCGGTGCAACTGCCGCCGCGCATTGACCTGGGTTGGTACACCGGTCAATTTGGCGTGCCCCGGGAGCCCGCAGCGCCAATGTTGGCTTCGCCGGTGGTGCCAGGTGAGGCATGGCGCCTGACGGTGCGGCTCAAGGCGCCGCACGGCGCCCGCAATCCCTATGGGTTTGACTACGAACTGTGGCTGTGGGAGCAGGGCGTTCAAGCCACGGGCTACATCCGAACCGGCGCCAATGATCCCGCGCCACAGCGCTTGCGCCAAACCATGGGGTACCCCGTTGAGCGACTGCGCCAATGGGTGCGGACCTTGATCTTTGCGCGCATGGCCGACCGTTCGCAAGCGGGGCTGGTGGCCGCCTTGGTGGTGGGTGACCAAAACGCCATTGAGCACCGCGACTGGGATGTTTTTAGGGCGACGGGCGTGTCTCACCTCATGGCCATTTCAGGGCTCCACATCACGATGTTTGCCTGGGTGGCCATGGGCTTGATCGGCGCTTTGTGGCGTCGATCGGGTGCTCTTTGTCTTCGGTGGCCGGCGCCGAATGCGGCGCTGCTGGGAGGGCTCTTGCTGGCCACGGCGTATGCCGTGTTCAGCGGTTGGGGGGTGCCTGCACAACGCACCGTTCTGATGCTTTGGGTGGTGAGTGCCTCAGCGCTTTTGGGCATTCGCTGGCCCTGGCCGCAGGTGTGGCTGCTGGCCTGTGCGGCGGTGTTGGTGATCGACCCCTGGGCCTTGTGGCAGGCCGGGTTCTGGTTGAGCTTTGTCGCCGTCGGGGTTTTGTTTGCTAGTAATTCAGGAGCGGCTACCCAAGCAGTGACAGGCGCCAGAGGGCGAATTTCTCATATGTTTCGTGAGCAGTGGGTCATCACGCTGGCCTTGACACCGCTGACGCTGCTGTTGTTTGGGCAGGTGTCCGTGGTCGGTCTGGCTGCGAATGCGCTCGCCATTCCCTGGGTCACCTTGGTGATCACGCCGCTTGCCATGGCGGGGGTTGTTGTTCCGCCCCTGTGGTGGCTCGCCAGCCTAGCCATTGAGGGCATGAACTGGTACTTGGCGCAGCTTGCCGCCTTGCCTTTTGCCACCGTGTCAGTGGCTCATGCACCACTTTGGGCCGGCGCCGCCGGGGTCTTGGGCGGGGTGCTGCTGGTGATGTCTCTGCCGTGGCGCTTGCGTCTGATTGGCCTGCCTCTGGTCTTGCCCGTGCTGTTGTGGCAGGCCCCGCTCCCACTTCCGGGGGAGTTCGAGTTGTGGGCGGCCGATGTAGGGCAGGGCAATGCGGTGATTGTGAAAACGGCCAACCATGTGCTGGTTTATGACGCCGGCCCGCGCTATGGCCTGGACAACGACGCTGGCCAGCGGGTGCTGCTGCCTTTACTGAGTGCTTTTGGCGCCCGTGTGGATGCACTGGTGCTCAGTCACCGGGACAGCGACCACGTCGGGGGCGCAGCGGCCGTCTTGCTCGCCCACCCTAAAGCCACGCTGCTGAGTTCCATTGAAGACACCCATGAGTTGCAGCAGCTGCGCCGGGCCACGCGATGTCAGGCTGGCCAGCAATGGCGCTGGGATGGCGTGGATTTTGAGGTCCTCCATCCGTCGCCGGCTGATTACGAAGGCAAGCCCAAATCCAATGCCTTGAGTTGCACGCTGCGAATCTCCAACGGGCAACGTGCCGCCTTGTTGGCGGGCGATATTGAGAAAGCGCAAGAGCTGAAATTGACCGGGCAGGGCGTGAACTTGAAGGCTGATGTGCTGCTGGTACCGCACCATGGCAGCCAGACATCGAGCACGCCTGAGCTCCTGGATGCGGTGTCACCGCGCATCGCTTTGGTGCAGTCGGGTTACCGAAATCGCTATGGTCATCCGGCGCGCCCTGTCATGGTGCGCTATCAGGATCGAGGGATTCAAGTGGTGGATTCGCCCCATTGTGGTGCTGCCCATTGGCAGTCGATTCAACCTGATAGAGTGGTTTGCCAGCGCGATATTCACGCGCGGTATTGGCAGTACAAGGCCCACTAGGGATATTACCGATGCAAGTTGGCGCAAACATTGCTACCCTAAATCTAGGAGGAAAAACGTTTATGCAAAAATTTGATGAGATGTACACCCAGTTACCTTATGAGTTTTTTACTCAAGGCGCACAGATTCGGGACCACTACAAGATTTATGACGAATGGCTGGCCCGACAACCTGGTGACATGATGGCCAAGCGGCGCCAGGAAGCCGAGTTGATCTTTCGCCGAGTCGGCATCACCTTTGCCGTGTATGGCGACAAAGATGAAGACGGCTCAGGCAACGAGCGTTTGATTCCCTTTGACTTGATTCCCCGCATCATTCCTTCCAACGAGTGGAAGATGATGGAGAAAGGCTTGGTGCAGCGCGTCACCGCCTTGAATCGCTTTATTCACGACGTTTACCACGACCAGGAAATCATCAAGGCCGGTGTGGTGCCGCGTGACCAGTTGGAGAATAATGTCCAGTTCCGCCCTGAAATGATGGGTGTTGACGTGGTCAACAACGTTTACTCCCAGATTTCCGGCATCGACATGGTGCGTGCGCCCAATGCCAAGGGAGAGGGCGAATACTACGTGCTGGAAGACAACCTTCGCGTGCCAAGCGGCGTCAGCTACATGCTGGAAAACCGCAAGATGACGATGCGCTTGTTTCCGGGTCTGTTCAATTCTCACCGAGTCGCTCCGGTTGCTCACTACCCCGACCTGTTGCTGGAGACGCTGCGAGCCAGCAGCCCGCCCACAACGGCCGAGCCAACTGTGGTGGTGTTGACGCCAGGAATGCACAACAGCGCCTACTATGAACACGCGTTTTTGGCGCAGCAAATGGGCGTTGAGCTTGTCGAAGGTCAGGACCTGTTTGTGAAGGACAACTTTGTCTACATGCGCACCACCCGCGGCCCGGTTCGGGTCGACGTGATCAACCGTCGCCTGGACGACGACTTTCTGGACCCCAAGGTGTTCCGTGCCAACTCCACCCTGGGTTGCCCAGGCCTTATGGACGCGTACCGCGCTGGCAATGTGACCATTTGCAACGCGGTCGGAACCGGCGTGGCGGACGATAAGTCCATCTACCCCTACGTGCCGAAGATGATTGAGTTCTATTTGGGTGAGAAGCCCATTCTGAACAATGTGCCGACTTATATGTGTCGAAACAAAGATGACCTGGCCTACACACTGGCTAACATGAAAGATCTGGTCATCAAAGAGGTGCATGGAGCTGGTGGCTACGGCATGCTGGTGGGGCCAGCGTCTACCAACGCTGAGATCGAAGATTTCCGCAAAGCCTTGTTGGCCAACCCCAGTGGCTACATTTCGCAACCGACGCTGAGCTTGTCCAGTTGCCCCACCTTTGTGGAAAGCGGCATTGCGCCCCGCCACATTGACTTGCGGCCTTTCGTGCTCAGCGGCAAGAAAGTTCAAATGGTGGCGGGTGGCCTGACGCGCGTGGCGCTGAAAGAAGGCTCGCTCGTGGTCAATTCGTCGCAAGGCGGTGGCACCAAAGACACCTGGGTTCTGGAAGACGGCGCGCCCACATCGGTGCCCGTTCAGTCGCAAACACAAACTCAATCAACTTAAGCGAAAGGAGCCACACCATGTTGTCACGTACAGCCGACCACCTGTTCTGGATGTCCCGCTACACCGAGCGGGCAGAAAACACCGCTCGAATGCTCGATGTGAACTACGAAACCTCGCTGTTACCACAGTCGGCCTCGGTCGCACTGTTGGGTTGGCAGGGCTTGTTGTCCATCAGCGAGCTGCTATCCACCTTTACCGAGAAGCACGGCGATGTCACAGCTTCGGCGGTGATGGAGTTCATGGTCAAAGATGAGACCAACCCCTCCAGCATCGTTTCCTGCCTGCGGGCGGCCCGAGAGAACGCCCGCGCTGTGCGCGGCTCGCTGACCACTGAGGTCTGGGAGACGCTCAATCAAACTTGGCTTGAAGTCAATAAGAAGCTGAAAGCCGGTGACTTGGAGGACGACCCGGGGCAGTTTTTTGAATGGGTCAAGTACCGCTCGCACCTGTCACGTGGTGTGACCGTGGGCACCATGCTGATGGATGAGGCGTTTCACTTCACCCGTTTGGGCACATTCCTGGAGCGGGCCGACAATACCGCCCGTCTGGTTGATGTGAAGTTTCACGCCATTCAAAGTGATTTTTATGGCGCGGCCAGCCCTAAAAATCAAGAGCATGACTTCTATCACTGGAGTTCGATCCTGCGCAGTGTCTCGGGTTTTGAGGTCTATCGTAAGGTCTACCGTGATGTGATCAAGCCAGAACGCGTGGCCGAGTTGCTGATTCTGCGGGCCGATATGCCGCGCTCATTGCACGCCAGTTTGAATGAGGTGGTCAACAACCTGAACGTGCTGGCCAATGACCAATCTGGTGAAACCCACCGCTTGGCAGGCAAGCTGTGCGCCGAGTTGAAATACGGACGCATTGACGAGATCTTGGCAACCGGCTTGGACGCCTACCTGACCCAATTCTTGGATCGCGTCAACGACTTGGCTGCGCACATCAGCAAAGACTTCTTGCTGCCCTCTGCCGCCTAAACGGCAGTCGGGAAAGACAAGGGCCCGTTCCGCTTCCTTCTTTTGAGGGAAATGTGGGCTATGTCTGCGTTAGCTGTTGAAAAAAGATAGATCTGTACCTATAGTGAACCTGAAGTCAATAGGAACGGAGGTTCATCATGCTCCACAGCGAGTTTGTCAAACTTCTTGGGCAG
>JBBKVN010000474.1:0-2574 GCA_037968455.1 Rhodoferax sp. | reverse complement strand
GTGTTTTCTTGCCAGGCGGAGATATGTTGCTGAAACAATTCCGCCCAGGAACCGTCCAGATACACCTCTTTGCCAGCGCGTTTGTCCACAATTTCAAAGCCGTGGCGGGCCAGGGTGGGTTTCACGGGGGGTGCGTCGGCCATTTTGCTGCCTGCCACGGTGGCGGCGTCTGCGGCAACCGCATTGGCCAGCATATGCGTCACAGAATAGGTGTCAGAGTCGTAGAGCGTTTGCATGGTGAATTATCCCTCAATCATTGCTGGAACACAGTTGGTTGCGTGGGGGACTGATTTCAAGGGCAGACCTTTCTCTGTCAGAGTGCCCGGCATGTCTGCAGGGCGTCAGCTGGGCGATTCGGTGGCCAGCCATTTTTGGTCAATGGCGTCTCCATTGTGCTCCGTGATGCGGATGCGTGCCGGCAAATAGCCCAGGGCTGGCGCCAGCCACAGTTCGACCTTCTGGTCGTAGTCCTGGCGCGGGTTGCGCACCAGCTTCAACGTGGGCATGTCGCCGCCGGGCAGCGTCAGGGTCTCGGGGGCCTGCACCGTGAAGACCCAGGTGCTGGCGTCGCGCGGGCCAATGGTTTGAAACGACACCGTGGTGCCCTCGGGGTAGCGCTCGGGGGCCGCTGCAATCTGCGCGCCAAGTTGAACCAGTACGCTCAAACGGTCTTGCGCGCCAGTCAGCAGGGCCACATCGGGGGTGTTGGCACTGAAGGTGACCTTGCCCGCCGTGGGGTTGAAGTGGGCGGCCACCTCGTTGCGTAGCTTGTCGGCAAAGCGTTCCGGCGCCAGACCGGTGGCACTCACGGCACCCCGGCTGGTTTGGCTGCGTGAAAAGCCAAAGGCGCTGTAAGACAGCTGCGCCTCGTAGGTGCTGCCGTCTTGCTGCCATTGAAAGGAGCCGTTCACGGTGAAGGGCAGTTTGTTGGACGACACCTCGTAACGCAGCAGGGCCGAGCCGGGAACATTGGCCGCAATGAGCGCTGGTGTGGCGTCTTCAGGGGGAGCCGCTGGCGCTGGGGCGGGTACTTCAGGACTTTCGGGCAGCGGCGCTGCGGCCACGACCACGGGTTCCGGCGGCAGTGTGACCGGCTCCGGCGCGGCGGCTGGCGGCGCGGGCGTCACCGCTGTGGCGCGTGGAGGGCGGGCACGTGGCTTCGCTGGCGCGGGTTGGACCGCCGGGCTCACCACCGGGGGCGCCACAGGTGCCACGGTGCGGGTCACAAACGGGCGGGCGGTCTCAGGCGCCGTTGGAGCGCTGGCCGACAGGGACAGCGTGCCGGCCTGCAACACCGCCAGATGCACGGCCACCACCGCCACCGTGAGCGTGGCCAGCCATTGGGCGGGCATGCCTTGCGTCATACGCCACCTCCGGAAGAACGGGCAGGGCGGGGCGAGAAAAAAGCAGCCAAGTTGAGCATGAAGCAGGACGGTATGATGATCCGGATCAGTTTACCAACACCCCACTTGCACGGCGTTTGACCGGTCCGCACGCTGGAACCCACGCTCTTTCCCTATGAAACTCGCCACTTACAAAGATGGTTCGCGCGACGGTCAGTTGATCGTTGTCTCGCGTGACCTCAGCACCGCCCACTACGCCTCGGGCATTGCCAACCGCCTTCAGCAGGTGCTGGATGACTGGAACTTCATGTCGCCCCAGTTGCAAGACCTGTATGACACGCTGAATCACGGCAAGCCTCGCCACGCGTTTACCTTTGACCCCAAGCAGTGCATGGCGCCGCTGCCCCGGGCTTACCAGTGGGCCGACGGCTCGGCCTACATCAACCATGTGGAGCTGGTGCGCCAGGCGCGCGGCGCCGAGATGCCGCCCAGCTTTTACACCGACCCCTTGATGTACCAGGGCGGCAGCGACGACTTTCTGGGCGCCTGCGACGATGTGGTGTGCGCCAGCGAGGCGTTTGGCATTGACTTTGAAGCCGAGGTGGCGGTCATCACCGGCGACGTGCGCATGGGCGCCACGCCCGAGCAGGCGTTGGACGGCATTCGGCTGGTGATGCTGGCCAATGACGTCAGCCTGCGCCACCTGATTCCGGGCGAACTGGGCAAAGGGTTTGGCTTCTTGCAAAGCAAACCCGCCACCGCGTTCAGCCCGGTGGCGGTCACGCTGGATGAATTCAGAAGCGGTGGCGAAAGTGCCTGGGACAAAGGGCGGCTGAACCTCATGCTGCAAAGCACCTGGAACGGGCGCAAGGTGGGCCGCTGCGAGGCGGGCCCGGAGATGACGTTTCACTTTGGGCAACTGATTGCCCATCTGTGCAAAACCCGCAACGTGCGGGCCGGAAGCATCGTGGGCTCGGGCACGGTCAGCAACAAGGACTGGAGCCGGGGCTACAGCTGCATTGCTGAAAAGCGCGCTATCGAGACCATTCAGGGCGGCAAACCCACAACCGACTTCATGAAGTACGGCGACACGATTCACATTGAAATGAAAGGCCGTGACGGCCTGAGCGTGTTTGGCGCCATTGACCAGGAAATCGCCCCGCCACCGCTGGTGGTGGGCCAAAGCTGACAGGAAACGGGCGCTTCAAGCGCCCATGAGTTGCTTGACGAA
>JBBKVN010000473.1:0-9401 GCA_037968455.1 Rhodoferax sp. | reverse complement strand
AACACTGCGCCCCACAAAATAGCCTGGACAAAGTTGGCGCCGGGTCCAGCCAGAGCGACCCAAACCATGTGCTTTTTTGGGTTGCGCAAGTTGCCAAAGCGCACCGGAACGGGTTTGGCGTAGCCAAACAAAAAGGCGCCCGAAGTGGCAAAGTACAAAAACAGCGGCATCAGGATGGTGCCTACGAGGTCAATGTGCTTGAGCGGGTTCAACGTGATGCGCCCCAGCATGTAGGCGGTGTTGTCGCCAAAGTGGCGCGCCGCATAACCATGCGCGGCTTCGTGTACCGTGATGGCGAACAGCACAGGGAGCGCGTAGGTGGCGATGGTCTGAATAAGGTGGGCGATGTCCATGGGGCAATTGTCTCAGGCGGTCAGGGTTACAGGCCCAGAGCCGCGATCGAGCCGCGTCCCTCTCGGACGATTTCGGGCTCACCCGAACTCAGGTCTACCACGGTAGTGGGTTCCAAGGCGCAGGCGCCCGCATCAATGACGGCGGCGATCAGGTTTTTGTAACGCTCCAGAATCTCCTGAGCGTCGTTCAGAGCGTCGGTTTCACCCTGCGGAATCAAGGTGGTCGCCAGCAGAGGTGCGTGGTGAAGCTCCAGCAATTCTTGCAGCACCTTGTGGTCCGGCACGCGCAGACCAATGGTTTTGCGGGCCGGGTGGCTCAGGCGGCGTGGCACTTCTTTGCTGGCTTCCAGAATGAAGGTGTACGGCCCAGGCGTAGCCGATTTGATGAGCCGAAACTGTTGGTTGTCTACGCGGGCGTAGTTGGCCAACTCGGACAGGTCGCGACACAAGAGGGTGAGGTGGTGCTTGTCGTCCACGCCCCGGATGCGGCGCAGTTTGTCGGCGGCGGCCTTGTCGTCCACATGGCAGACCAAGGCGTAGCTGGAGTCGGTGGGCACCGCCAGCACTTCGCCTTTTTCGAGCAGCGCGACCGCTTGTTTGAGCAAGCGAGCTTGCGGGTTGTCGGGGTGTACTTCAAATAGTTGGGCCATGGAGAGTATTTTCTGTCAAACCGATGGGGTGGTGCAGGCGGCGGCCGCTTTTTGACGTTTGGCCAGCTCCCGGGCCGACAGCAGGGCGTTGCCGATGCCGCTCAAGGCGATCACGGCAATGCCAAGCCAAGCCAAACCGTCCGGGGAATGGTTGAACACCAGCCATCCCGCTAGGGTGGCAAATGCGATTTGCGAATACAGGAACGGTGTCAAAACAGGGGCCGAGGCGCGCATGTAGGCGCGAATCAGAAACAAATGGCCAACGGTGCCGCACAAGCCAATGAGCACAAAGAGCGGCCAATGGGCGATCAGCGCCGCTGAATCCCAGTTGAACATCACGATGGGGGTGGTCACCAAGGTGCCCACGAGGCCGGTGTAAAAGTGCGTGGTGTAGGGGTTTTCATGCCCACTTAAGCGGCTGGTTAACACTTGAAACCAGGCGTAGGTGGTCACCAGGGCAACAGGAAACAGCAGCGCCCAAGTGAAAACCTGCCCACCAGGGCGAACCACCAACAAGACCCCAAGCAAGCCCACACCCATCAACACCCAGCGCTGGGGCGAGACCCGGTCTTTCAGCAGCCAGGCGGCCATGCCGGTGGCCACGAGGGGCGAGAGCATGACCATGGCGGTGAATTCGCCCACCGGCAAATACTGCAGGCCAAAAAAAGAACAAAAGCTGGTGACCAAAAGTAGCGCTCCGCGCAGGGCTTGAAAGCGCGGGTTCTCTGTGCGGAATAAATTCATCTTTTGCACAGGAAAGCGAAGTGCAAAGGTGGCAACAGCCTGAAAGGCGTACCGAAACCAGAGCAGCATCAACACGGGCGCCAGCGTTGAGGCGTATTTGGTGGTGGTGTCCAGGATCGAGAAGATCAGGGTGGCCAAGACAATAAGCAGGGCCCCGGCGGTCTGGGCGCGCCGGTCGCGTTGGGCTGACTTGGTCAAGTGGGGGCGCCGGCGTACTGAATACGATCCGCGATCAGCTCCCATACTGGCTTGAGGGTGCTCGGCAAAAGGGGCAGAGTCCCCAGTTCGGTGTGGCTTTCATCGGGGCTGTGGAAATCGCTGCCACGGGACGCTGCCAGATCAAACTCGCGGGCGGTGTCGGCATAGCTCAGGAACTCGGCAGGGGTGTGACTGCCGGTAATAACTTCGACGCCCTGGCCGCCGTGCGTCTTGAACTCGGTGAACAGCGCATATTCTTCGTTGGTCGAAAACTTGTAGCGCGCAGGGTGGGCAATGATGGCGATGCCACCGGCCTGCGTGATCCAGGTCACGGCATCTTTCAAAGTGGCCCAGCGGTGCTCGACAAAACCGGGCTTGCCTTCGGTGAGGTACTTGCGAAACACCTCATAGGTATCTTTGCAGACCTTGGTTTCTACCAAAAAGCGGGCAAAGTGAGTGCGCGAGATCAAATCGTGGTTGCCGGCAAATTGCAAGGCGCCTTCATAGGCTCCGGTGATGCCGACTTTGGCCAGACCTTCGGCCATGTCCTTGGCGCGTTGACCCCGTCCGCCGCGGGTTTGTTGCAGGCCGGCGATCAGGGCTTCGTTTGTGGCATCAAAACCCAAGCCAACGATATGCACCGTGTGGCCAATGAAGGTCACGGAAATCTCAACGCCTGTCAGAAAGTTCAACCCTTGCGCCTTGGCCGATGCCGCAGCGCGGGTCAGGCCACCTATCTCGTCGTGATCGGTGAGGGCCCACAGTTCAACCCCATTGGCCTTGGCGCGCTGCGCGAGGGCTTCGGGGGTGAGGGTGCCGTCAGAAACAACGGAGTGGCAATGGAGGTCGGCGTTGAGTAGGGTAGTCACGATTTGATTTTAGGCTTTCGGGATAACCCGTGGTTCTTGCTTGCTTGGCAAGCGCTTAGATCTCAGCCCCTTCGACCAGAAAACGCACCCGTCGCACGCCGTTCCAGGCGTCAGCGTCCAGGCGGAAGGCGAGCTTGACGCGGGCGGGCAGAGACTCAGTCCGGCCAAACCAGATGCCGTCCACCGGTTGGCCCTGGTGTTTGAGTTTCAGGGCCAGGTGTTTTTCACCCACCAAACGCTGTGACACCACTTCGACTTCTTCACTGAAGGTGGGGGCGGCAAATCCTTGACCCCATACTTCTTTGTGCAAAGCGTCGACCAGTTCCACGCGGCGGAACTCGGGCTTCAAGGGGCCGTCGGTCTCCAGGCGGCGGGTCAGCGTGGCGGCGTCCAGCCACTCTTGGGCGACTTCGTTGAGGCCTTGTTCGAAGTCATCAAAATGGTCTTCAGCAATGGTGCAGCCCGCCGCCATGGCGTGGCCGCCAAAGCGCAACAGCACGCCGGGGTAGCGCTTGGCCACCAGGTCAAGCGCGTCACGCAAGTGAAAACCGGGGATGGAGCGACCTGAGCCTTTCAATTCATGCTCTTTGCCGGGTGCTGCGCTGGCGGCAAAGACGAAGGTGGGGCGGTGCAGCTTGTCTTTGATGCGTGAGGCCACGATGCCGACCACGCCTTCGTGGAAGTCGGGGTCAAACACACAAATGGCGGGTGGCGGCTCCTCGGACTCGTCAAACAGCGACTCGGCAATGGCAAAGGCCTGCTCGCGCATGTCGCCCTCAATTTCGCGGCGCTGGCGGTTGATGCCGTCCAACGTTTTGGCGAGTTCGTCGCCGTGCGCGGGATCATCGGTGAGGAGGCATTCGATGCCGAGTGTCATGTCTGACAGGCGCCCCGCGGCGTTGATGCGTGGCCCCAGGGCGAAGCCGAAATCGAAGGTGGTGGCGGTGGCTGCCTGACGCCCCGATGCTACAAAAAGAGAAGCTAGTCCCGCAGGCAGGGAAAGGGCCCGGATGCGTTTTAGACCTTGAGCGACGAGGCGGCGGTTGTTGGCGTCAAGCTTGACCACGTCTGCCACCGTGCCCAGCGCTACCAATGGCAGCAGGGTGTCGAGCTTGGGTTGGTTTTGCGCGTCAAACACGCCGCGTTTGCGCAACTCGGCGCGAAGCGCCAGAAGCACATAGAACATCACGCCCACACCAGCGATGGATTTGCTGGCAAAAGTGCAATCCGGCTGATTGGGGTTGACGATGACATCGGCCTCGGGCAATTCGATCTGCCCGTTGCGGCTGGCGGGCAGGTGGTGGTCGGTGACCAGCACTTGCAAGCCCAGTGAGCGCGCCGTGGCCACGCCGTCGAAGCTGGCAATGCCGTTGTCCACGGTGATCAACACGTCGGCACCGCTGTCTTTCACCCGTTGGGAGATCGGCGGCGTGAGGCCGTAACCATCCACCACGCGGTCCGGCACGATGTAGTCCACGTGCAGGGCGCCCAGCAGGCGCAGGCCGCGCACCCCGACCGCGCAGGCGGTGGCGCCGTCGCAGTCATAGTCGGCCACGATGCAGAGCTTCTTGTTCGCGGCAATGGCGTCGGCCAGCAACACGGCCGCGGCGCTCGTTCCCAGCATGTCAGCGGGACGAATGAGCCGGGCCAGGCCGTCGTCAAGTTCCTGGGGGTTTTGTACACCGCGTGCGGCGTACAACTGCGCCAACAGCGGGTGAATGCCGGCTTGTTCCAGGGCCCAGGCCGAGCGGGGAGGAATATCTCTTACTATTATTTTCATAGCTGGTTCAGCAGGTTGGATGCGGGCTGGGGGCCAAAAATGCTCTTAAATTGGCTGAGCAGCGACCGTGGACGGCTTTGGAAGGTTTGGGCGTGGCGTTCGCCGCAGAGTGTGACTTGAACGGGCTGGCCTTGATCTAGCGCGTCTCGCAAGGCGGCGCACTCGCTGACATCCACTTGCTGCCAGGCTTGCATCCAGCTGGCCCAGTCTTCTTTCAAAGCCGCTTGGCGAAGGGTGTCGATGACGATGGGGCGTGACGCACTGGCGGCAGGTGCAGGTGTGTTCAAGCGCCCGGTACCGCTCAGCCAAAACGAGTTGACCACGGGCGCGCGCCGGGAAGACCGGGCCTCGTTCACTGGGTGGGTGTAGAGCAACATTTGCATCTCGTTTTGCAAGCGGCGCAGGGCAGCAGCGTTGGCGTCGCGGGGCATCCAGTTTTCCAGGTTGCGCCCAGCCACCCGGTCCAGAGACGCGGTGGCAATGTCGTCAAACACCGGGCTGTGGGCCAGCCAACGGGTGGTGTCGTCAAACCGCAGTGTGATGCCGTCTTCTTCAAAGTAAGGTTGCATAGCCGCCATCAAGGCGCGCGATTCCGCTTCAGAAAAATCTACCAGAGGCCACTCGCCCATGGCAATTTGGTGTGAGCCCGCCTGCCAGTGACAAGGCGTGATGAAGGCGGCGCCACCTTGAGTCTGCGCATGGTGAGCGGCCCAGGGAATGAGTCCATCTGGCGTTGGCAAACCCAAGGCTTGGGCCAGTGCCCGTTCATGCGGGGTTGAGAGGCTGAATTCGTCGCCCTGGTCGGGCGCATCGGCCGTCAGCCGAGCCAGCAGTTTCTCCAGCTGGGGGAGTTTCAGTGTCGGCAGGGTGGACGCACAGCCTTCGGCCAGGCAAAAGGCAAACGGAATCAAAAGGTGCATGGGGCGATTGTCCGGGAAACGGATGGGGCAGGGATCGGAGAGTCACTTCCAGTCGGTACAAGGCTGGTCAATCCGGGCCTGAATGCCAGGCGCTTCTTTATTCAAAAAAATAGATAAACATATTATTTTATATTTCTTTTTGAAATAACGAACGAGCTCTACCATGGCGCCAATTCGATCAACTCCTATCAAAGCGGCCATCATGCATCCCCATCCCAATCGTCCTGATCCTGTTGGATTTACCACGAGCGAAGCGCCGCGCAAAGCGGTATTCAGTTCTCGCCTTTTTCGCTATTGGTTGTATTTCCAGGTTAGCTGGGTCACGCTGGCCGTGCTCTGGTTGAGCACGAGCCATCACCTGCCTGCTTTGACCGGTTACTCGGGAGAGACGCCGGCCTGGGTGTCTGGTTTGTTGAGCGCCATGTTGGTGGGCATGGCGGCCCAGTTGGTTGACGGTGCGCTGGGCATGGCTTACGGCGTGACAGCGACCACCTTTTTGATCGCCAACGGCGCTTCTCCGGCAGCGGCCAGCGCCAGCGTTCACATTGCCGAGGTATTCACAACCGGCGCGTCCGGCTGGTCACACTATTCACTGGGCAATGTGAACAAAAAGTTGTTTTGGCGGTTGCTGGTGCCGGGCTTGATTGGTGTCACGGCCGGTGCCTTGTTGTTGTCCCACATCGACGGGGCCATGATCAAACCCTATATCTCCGCCTATTTGCTGGGCATGGGCGGGTGGATTTTGTACCGCGCTTTTGTACTTTACCGGCGCAAGAAGGCTATCGTTCCCGCAAAGAACCCCCCGGTCGCGGCATTGGCCATCACCGGTGGTTTCCTGGACGCCGTGGGCGGTGGCGGCTGGGGGCCCGTGGTCACCACGAATCTGATTGGCACCGGTCAAGACCCCCGCACCACCATTGGCACCGTTAACTCCGCTGAGTTCTTTTTGTCCGTGGCGGGCGCCGGCGTGTTCACCCTGTTTGTGGGCATCACGGATTGGTATCTGATTGCCGGCTTGGTGCTGGGCGGATTAGGTGCCGCGCCCTTGGCGGCCCAGGTGACGTCCCGCCTCTCAGCCCGCAGCCTCTTGTTGCTGGTGGGCGTGTTGATCAGCCTGGTTTCGGCGTTCAATTTGTACAAGGCTTTGTTGTAGGGCGCCGAAGAACCGGTCAATCACCTCGGGAGTTCCTCGCGCCGCAATGGCGCTAGAAATAAAGACCCGACAGAAATACACCGGGGCACGTTGCCTAATTTGACTCAGTCGGGGTACCGTGTGTTTGATGAACGTTCGCCTGTGGCGCGCCAGTTGGGTCGCCTGCCGCGCCTGAGCCATGCTGTTGGCAATGTCGCGTTGGGTACTTAAGCGCCTGTGCGTCTTTGTCATCGTTTGAGGGTTCATTCGGGTCGCGATCCCGCAGGTCATGCCCGCCTTGGGCGCTGTATGGCGGCAGTGTCGGTGCCTGCCGAGATGTTTCGGTTCCTGGATAGGATGGTTGCATGCGTTTGTGCGCCTACGGCGGCGTGACGTTGAGTTCACCCAATGAACCGCCAATTCGACCCACCCTAAGACGCCCCTGTCAAGCTCGGTTTCCCCGGTAAGTAGTTGCACGGAATTGCTGTGCAAGGGCTTGAGACCGATCATGCGCTTGGGTCGATATCGTCGAGCCGAAAACAATTAAACCAACACAAGAGGATGAGATGACAAACGCAAGCAAGAACGGTTTGAAACTAACAGCGCTGGCCGCGGCCATGCTGACTCTCGGCGCCTGTGGAGGCGGCAATGGCGGTGAAAACGTCAACGTAAAACCATCCTATCTGGGCGCGGTGGCGACGGCCAGCTACGATGGCAACAGTGATGACTTGCTGACCGCTGGCCTCGGCAAAACGGGGCTGGGTGGGGCGGCCCCGGCGGTGGTTGATGCGTTGGCGCCGACAGCGGCGGAATTGCGCAAACTGGCCATCTTCAACAACTACCGCGCCATTCTCGACATCAACGCGGCGGGTGGTTATGGCACGCTGTACGGTCCGAATGTCGATGCCAAAGGCGTTGTGACCTCCGGTGAGGGCAAGATTGCCGGCACCGAATACATCGCCTACTCGGATGACGGCACAGGTCGCCAGAACATCACGATGCTGGTGCAGGTGCCGTCCACCTTCAACCCTGCCAGTCCGTGCATCGTCACGGGCACGTCCAGCGGATCGCGCGGTGTTTACGGCGCCATCGGCTCAGCTGGCGAGTGGGGTTTGAAAAACGGCTGCGCCGTGGCCTACACCGACAAAGGCTCAGGCAGTGGAATCCATGACCTGCAAAACAACACAGTCAGTGTCCAGAACGGCGTTCGTAGCGACGCCACCACCGCTGGCAAGAACTCCATTTTCACTGCCGAACTGAGTGCCGCCGAACTGGCGGCGTTCACCGCGGCAACTCCCAATCGTTTTGCCATCAAACATGCACATTCGCAGCAAAACCCTGAAAAAGATTGGGGCAAGTGGACGCTTCAATCGGTCGAGTTTGCCTATTACGTTCTGAATGAAAAATACGGCGATCTGGCCTCTGATGGTGTGAAACATCTGAAAAAGCTGACGCCGTCCAACACCATCGTGATCGCGTCCAGCGTCTCCAACGGCGCAGGCGCGGCCTTGGCGGCAGCCGAGCAGGACACGCAGGGCTTGATCAGCGGTGTGGCCGTGGCGGAGCCCGAGGTGCAATTGGCCCCTGACAGCCGGTTGAGCGTCAAGCGGGGCGCAACCACATTGGTAGGCAGTGGCAAACCGCTATTCGACTACATTACTTTGGCCAATTTGATGCAGCCTTGCGCCGCGCTGGTGTCAACGGCCACCAATATGTTCAACACGGTCAATACGACCATCGCCACGAACCGGTGCAGCGCCCTCAAGACGGAAGGTCTGATCACCGGCACGACAACGGCTGAGCAAGCCGCCAGTGCCATGGCCGCCTTGGTCTCGGCGGGATGGCAAACGGAGAGCAATAGCATTCAGGCTTCGCATTACTCATTTGCCACCCTCGCCGTGGCACTGACCTACGCCAACACCTATGGCCGTTTCAGTGTCAAAGACAACCTGTGCGGGTTCAGTTATGCGGCCACCGGGGCGGCGGCATCCGCCACGCCAAATGCCCCAGTTGCAGCCTCCGCTGCGTTGCTGGCTACCTCGTTTGGTGCGAGCAACGGTGTCCCGCCCACAGTGGGCATCAACATTGTCAACAACAACAGTGTGGGCGGGCCCTTGCTGGACGCGGCGTCTTTGTCGGCCGGCAGCGTGATGGACTACAACATGGCAGGTGCGCTGTGCCTGCGTGAACTGGCCACAGGCACCAGTGCCAACGCCGTGCGGGTCCAGCAGGGTATGCGTGAAGTGGTACGCAGCGCCAATTTGCGGGGCAAACCGGCGCTTATCGTGCAGGGCCGATCTGACACCTTGCTGCCGGCCGCCTTCACCGGGCGGCCCTACTTCGGCATGAACAAGATCGTGGAAGGCGCCAGCAGCAAGCTGTCCTACATTGAGGTCACCAATGCCCAGCATTTCGATGCGTTCCTGGGCTTTCCGGGTTACGCCGATCGTCTGGTACCGCTGCACCGCTACTTCGTCCAGGCCATGGACATGATGTATGCCAACCTGAAATCCGGCGCTGCACTGCCAGATAGCCAAGTGGTACGCACTGTGCCGCGTGGATTGAGTGGCGTTGTGATCAACACAATTCCGCAGGCCAATGCCATCACGTCCGCCAATGTGCCTCCTATCAAAACCGTGGCCGACACGGCGGACCGGATCACTTTTGCGAACAATGTGGTGACGGTGGCCGACTGAGCGTCGTTGCGGTCATGTGCCGCGGCAGGTTCTGCCAGCGGCACCCCAAAGGCTTACTT
>JBBKVN010000472.1:0-7071 GCA_037968455.1 Rhodoferax sp. | reverse complement strand
GATGACGTTCAGACCGCGCTTGACTACGTCATTACATCCGACCACGGCCAGCAGGTTAGCGTCTTTGGCCGTGATCCGGCGCAGATTGGCGCGCTCGTTGATCCGCTGGTCAACCAGGTATGCCGCGTCAACATCAACTGCCAGTGTCAGCGCGGACCCGATGTTTTCCCTTTCGCAGGGCGCAAGGATTCGGCCGAGGGAACCTTGTCGGTGGCAGACGCCTTGCGTGCGTTTTCGATCCGCTCGATGGTCGCCACCAAACAAACCGAACCGAACAAACAACTCCTTAATGCCATCGTGCAGGAGCACCGTTCCACGTTTCTCAACACTGGTTTCATCCTGTGATCAACGTGAATTTTCCACGCCGCCCGATCGTTTGGCTTGCCTCCACCGACTGTGTGGTGCGATGACGCTGGCCAGCGAATTCACACGCCAACCGGGTGCGCCAGAACTACCGGCGCACACCGGGCGCTTTGTTGTGCAAGCCCTGAGCGGTTTCGGCTTGGGCTATGCGGCGATGCTGTTTTTCGAAACATTGGCTGCCGCCAGCGCCATCTCGACCCCCTATGCACTGTCAATGATCATCAAGGCAGTGACGGCCACCAAAGTTCAGTCCATGACTCTTGTGGATTCGCTGACGTGGCCGCTGCTGCTCTTCGTCGGGCTGGCGCTGTCGGAGGTCGTTTTCTCCCGCGTAGTGGGTGCATTGCAGATCCGCCTTGGACCAAGACTGCGGCACAGTGTGGTTCGCGCTCTGTTTCACTACCTGCAATTGCATTCGCACCGCTACATAAGCAGCCACTTCGCAGGCGCCCTGGCGCACCGCGTCAGCGAAACAGCAATGGGAACGTTGCAGATTCTCTGGATCATCGCGACCGAGTTTTGGCCCATCGTTATCTCGATCACGGTAGCAACTGTGCTTCTGTTTCAAGCCCATGTCGACTTGGGCTTGTTCGCTCTGCTCTGGTCGACAGCCTTTGTGATCTGCTCCTATGCGCTGGCGCGAAAGAGTCAGACCTATGCACACCGAAGTGCCAGCGCACGCAGCGAGACGACGGGTGGAATCGTCGACTCGGTGACCAACGTCTTCAGCGCCCGTTTGTTCGCCAGACTTGGCCTGGAGCGTGACCTTTTGAACCAGACGCTGGACAAGGAGTTCAAGGCCATCCGGATTTCCTCAAGTTTTGCCGAGCGTGTGCGCTGGTTCCAATTCACAGCGGCAGCCGTACTGAAGGTTGGCATTCTTTACTTTGCCCTGCGTTTGTGGGGTAGCGGCGAGATATCAGTGGGTGATTTTGTGATGGCAATCAGCCTTGCGTTGCTGGTCATTAATGAGGCTCGCAATCTGGCGCGCCGATTTCTCGAGTTCTTCGACTATGCAGGCAATGTGGCCAATGGCATTCAAACCATCGTGCGCCCCCACGAAGTAGTCGACCTGCCCAAGGCCCGTGCTATTGCCATTGAGCACGGCCATATTCGCTTCGACCGGGTGCGGTTCAGTTACCCGGGTGCCAAACCATTTTTTGACAACCTCTGTGTTGACATCCCATCGGGCCAACGTGTTGGGCTCGTGGGGGCCTCCGGCTCAGGAAAGTCAAGCTTCGTGAGCCTCTTGCTTCGGCTTTACGATGTGCAGGATGGGGCGATTCTCATCGATGGATCGCCTTTGACCGACATGACCATGGCATCTCTGCACGAGCAGGTTGCCTTGATCCCGCAAGACCCAAGCCTCTTTCACCGCTCGCTGAAAGACAACATTCGCTACGGCAAACCAAATGCCAGTGGCGAGGAAGTGATGGCTGCGGCGCGTCGGGCTCACGCCCATGAATTCATTGCGCAGATACCCGAGGGTTATGAGTCAATGGTGGGTGAGCGCGGAGTCAAGCTCTCTGGTGGTCAGCGCCAGCGCGTTGCCATTGCCCGCGTGATTCTGAAGAATGCGCCGATTCTCATTTTGGACGAGGCCACCTCGGCACTCGATTCGATCACAGAAAGCGCCATTCAGGAAACCTTGGGCGACGTGATGCGAGGGAAAACAGTGATTGTTGTGGCACACCGTTTGTCGACCATTGCGCACCTTGACCGCATTCTGGTGTTCGACCACGGCAGGATTATCGAGGATGGCCGCCACGCTGAACTCCTGGCCCAGGGCGGCGCCTACGCACGTCTGTGGGAGCGTCAGTCAGGGGGCTTTCTGATGAGTGGTGCCAGAGACGCAACAAAACCAGACCCCTTGTGCGATCCAGCGCAGGAACGCGAGCCAATGGTGTTTCCGGAACCGCAGCCCGACGACGAAGTTTTGCCGGTATCCAGGGTGGTGCAGTGAGCGGCCCTTGAATCAAACAAGACAGAGGCATCAACAACCCCATGAAAAAGGAGACAAGAACCATGAACCCGAAGACAAGGATGGAGCTCATGCAGGTGAGTACGGCAACTCTGTGCACGGCGTTGTTCAAGCGTGGCCTACGCAACCAGTTCATCCAGGATGTTCGGCCATTGCGCCCCAACCTGCCGAACATGGTGGGTGAGGCTTTCACACTGCGCTACATCCCCGCTCGCGAAGACCTCAATCCCATCAGCGTGTTTCAGGACCGTGGCCACCCACAGCGCAAAGCCGTCGAAGAATGCCCGCCCGGCGCGGTGTTCGTGATCGATAGTCGAAAGGATGCGCGTGCCGCATCGGCCGGCAGCATTTTGGTCACGCGGTTGATGAAGCGCGGTGTAGCGGGGGTTGTCACTGACGGAGGCTTTCGCGATTCGCCCGAAATTGCCCTGCTCGACCTGCCAACCTACCACCAGCGACCCAGTGCCCCGACCAACCTGACGCTGCATCAGGCACTGGACATCAACGTGCCTATCGGGTGTGGTGATGTGGCGGTGTGGCCCGGCGATGTGGTAGTTGGCGATGCCGAAGGAGTGGTGGTCATCCCGGCAAACATAGTCGACGAGATTGCGGCCGAAGCGCTGGAGATGACTGCCTTTGAAGACTTCGTCATCGAAAAAGTGAACCAAGGCCAATCGATTCTGGGCCTCTACCCGGCGACCGACGAGCAAACCCGGATCGACTTCGCAGCCTGGCGAGTGGTTCAAAAGCGATGACCGGCACAGGCAGTTTCCAAGCACTCCCATCAAAACGGTTCAACCACAACAGGGAACTCATTTCATGAAAATCACCGATGCCAAAGTGTTTTTAGGCGGTCCGAAGAAAAACTACGTCACTCTAAAAATCATAACGGATCAGGGCGTGTATGGCCTGGGCGACGGCACCTTGAACACGCGCGAAACGCTGACGGCGGCGTATTTGCAGGATTACCTGGTTCCCAACCTGATCGGCAAAGACCCGCGCAACAGTGAAGACATCTGGCAGTTTTTCTATCGCGGCGCCTATTACCGCGGTGGGCCCATTGCCATGGCTGCCTACGGTGCCATCGACATGGCGCTTTGGGACATCAAGGCCAAACTCGCCGGCATGCCGCTGTATCAGTTGTTTGGCGGCAAGAGCCGCGAGGGTGCGCTGGTTTACGCCCACGCCACCGGCTCCGACCTGGAAGATCTGATGGACTCCATTGCTTACTATGGGGAGCAGGGCTACAAGGCGGTGCGCGTGCAATGCGGCATTCCTGGTATGCCCACCGCCAGCTACGGGGTGAGCGACACCAAAGGCGATATCAAGAACTTCATTACCAACTTTGGCGGCAAGCTGCCTCAGGTTGAAGTTTGGGACACTGAGAAATACATGCGCTACATGCCGCAAGCGTTGGCGAAGATTCGCGAGCGCTTTGGACCTGAGCTGAAAATTCTGCATGATGTGCACCACCGCCTGCTCCCGCGCGAGGCCGCCGAATTTGCCAAGGAGGTAGAGCCTGTTCGCCTGTTCTGGCTGGAGGACCCCACACCGGCGGAAGACCAGGATGCGCTCAAGCTGCTGCGCCAACACTCCACTGTGCCCGTCGCCATTGGCGAGGTGTTCAACACCATCTGGAACTGCAACAAGCTGATCGAGAACGAGCTGATCGACTTCATCCGCGTGTCTGTGACCTACGCGGGTGGCATCACGCCGGTGAAGCGCATCGTCGACCTGGCCGGGTTGCACCACGTGCGAACCGGGTTCCACGGTGCCCCGAGCCACTCGCCGTTGTCGATGGCGGCACAGGCGCATTTGAATGCGTGGGCCCCCAATTTTGGTATTCAGGAATACCTGGTGCTCGGAACGCCCGAGTGCGATGCCTTGTTTCCATCGGATCACAAGTTGGTGAACGGTTTGTTCCATGTGAGCGACGGACCCGGTCTGGGTGTCGACTTCGATGAGAAAGAAGCCGAGCGCTACACCTACCAGCCGGGCAGCCACCCGATCGTGCGACTGGAAGACGGCACGCTTTGGAACTATTAACCTCCTCCACTGGAAAGTAATCATCATGACTAACAGGACTACTCGACACATTGCTGCGACGGCGCTCGCTGTCGCACTATCAATAACGGGGTGTGCAACCACGACGACCCCGCCGTCTCACCCCGCGGAACTGCTCGGCGGCCTGGCGCGTTGGCACCTCACGCTCCCGACCAGCAATGACAAACAAGCGTTCCCTGCCGATCAGATCGATCAGCCCGAGCTGGCCACTTTCTCAAACGAGTACTTCAAGCTCAATGAAACCAGGTCGGCCGTGGTATTCACCAGCATGGTGGGTGGCGCGACCACCAGTGCCGGCACCGCGTTTTCGCGTTCTGAACTGCGAGAGCGAGATGGCCAGGGCGAGAAGTCGGCGTGGAATTGCGCGCAGGACGAGCGCGTCATGACGATTCGCCAACGTATTCTCAAAACCCCAACTCACAAATCAGAAATGAGCGTTGGCCAGATCCATGACGCCAAGAGCGACAACCTGGAGGTTTTCTACAAAGGCCCAAAGAGTGGTGCCAATGGAACCAGCGACGAAGGGGTCATGCTGGCCAAGTTCAATGGTGAGAGCTCGACCAAGGCGCCCGTGCTGGACGACGCGTACCAGGTTGGCGACATGATGCAGGTGAGGGTTTCTACCAAAGCGGGCGTTATCACCGTTGACTACCGCAATGAACGCAGCGGCAAGACATCAAGAGCCTCCAAGCCGTTCGACAAGATCACCGGTGGCTGCTACTTCAAGGCGGGCAACTATCCCCAAGCCTGTACCAAGGTCAATATTTATGGCCTGTCCAACCCAAACTGCAGCGCGAAAACCTACGCGCCGGAAGTGTTTGAAACAGATCCCAACGCCACGGCGGTATTGGAGATCTACACACTGACATTGAATTAAACCCAACACAGACACGAAGCTGCGTCTTCTTCTGCGAGAAAAACATATGACGACAATTGCCTCTTTTCCCCTGTGCAGCGCCGCTGAGATGACGGCTTTGCGCCAGCAATCGGGTCAGTCCGGCCTGATGGGGCGCAGCATTGCGGCGCTTCAGTCCTTTCTGGCTCTGCATCTTGACCGACCGAGCGACATCCCTGGCCACGGTGAGGCGGGCAGCTATGCGCACAATCAGCACCAACTCAACTACCGCCTGTGCGAAGCCGCCGGCACTTTGTTTCAGATTACCGGTCAAGAGCGGTACGCAGCATACGCCAGCGATTTGTTGAACCGCTATGCCGACTGTTATTTGCAGCTGGGCTTTCAGAAGGCCAAAAACACCAACCCCGCGGGACGCATCTTTCACCAGATTTTGAACGAGAACATGTGGTTGCTGTCGATGTCTGTCGGCTATGGCTGCATCAAGGGCACACTGTCAGCGGCCCAACGCGAGCACATTGAAACCCAATTGCTGCGGCCTGCGGTGACGATGATGACCGAACTGTACGCACACGACTTCGCCACCATCCACAACCATGGTCTGTGGGGTGTCGCCGCAGTGGGAACATGCGGCTTGGTGATCGGCGACGAACGCTACGTCAGTATGTCAATCGACGGCCTTGCTGGCGACCGACAGACCGGCGGCTATTTGGCTGAAATTAGTCTTTTGTTCGCTCCTTCCGGCTATTACATCGAAGGCCCGTATTACCACCGTTTTGCCATGCGCGCGCTGCTGATTTTTGCAGAAGCGCTGCATACTCACCGTCCAGATTTGGACATCTACAACTACAACAACCAGGCCATTCGAATTACCATTCGCGCGCTTCTGTCCACGGTCTACCCCAATGGGTGCTTGCCAGCACTTAACGACTCCTCGCTGACAATGGGTATTCACGATGATGGTCTTCTGATCGCTGCGGCCGTTTACAACGCGCGTTACGGTGACGACCCCGAAATACATGCCTTGGCTCGTCAACAAGGCCAGGTATGGGTGCATCCGGCGGCGCTGGGTTTGGCCGACGCTGCCGACAAACTGCAAAGTGACGCACTGCCGTTCTGGCCCAGCATTGAACTCAACGAAGGTCCGCTAGGAGATAAGGGGGCTCAGGGTTTCTTGCGCGCCAGGGCGGCTGATGGTGATATCACACAGGTCTGCATGAATTACGGCCAACACGGCATGGACCATGGCCACTTTGACACACTGGGAATCACTCTTTTTAACCGCGGTGAAGAGGTGTTGCGCGAATAGGCTTTGCCCGTTGGCTCAATGTGGAGCCCAAGTTTGGCGGTGGCTACCTGCCCGAGAATGTGTCTGTCCTAGGCCCGTCAGACCTTGGCGCACAACGCGGTCGTGGTTGATCGGCAATCGCAGAACAACGGGGATCGACAGCGGGCCGATCAGGTTCACGGCCTCCCCCATTTCTTTGTAGGGGCTGGCGCAATCAAGGCCATGAGCGCCTTCGCCAATGACCATTGCCCTGGCGTCGGTATGCAGCGCAGTGTCTTGCTTGTGACGCATGAGACCTTGAGCACGCCGGTGCTTGTCGACCTTTTTCGGCTGCGAAGCGAGACCGAGCATGACTATGACTACACCGTGCAATACAGTGGCCAGCTCTGCGAGACCACGGCGCCGGTTGAGTCCCATCTGACCCAATGGTCAGTGCTCGGCGATGGCAATGGCTATCAACACCTGATGGGTGTGGCCGCCAGTCGGCTCACCCAACCGTCCCGGATAACCTGGTTGCAAGGT
>JBBKVN010000471.1:0-2828 GCA_037968455.1 Rhodoferax sp. | reverse complement strand
GAAGCGATGAGCTCCCGCTTGATGCAGGTTAGATTTCGCCAGCACTACCGGTCCGATCGCTATGCCGACACGGTCGAAAAACAACTCACTCTGGAGAAAACAGTCGATGGCTGGAAAATCCTGAAAGAGACGCTCCTCCCCTGATTTCGCGCCGCGGCCCGGTGGATGGGGCCGCTTAGGCTCACTTCCCGGCCAGTGCTGCACTCGCGGGTGATGCCGGTGGATGCGGGGTGACGTCGTTGAAGCCCACCCGCCCGAAAAATGGCAAGCGCAGCGCTGGAGAGTTGAAGTCAATGCCGAAATTCAGGCCCAGCACATTGAACTCCAAGCCTTCCTCCAGCCCCACGCTGACGCCGAGCAAGCCCAGCAGCGCCACCTGCACGCCGGTGCCAGAAGACGACAGCCCGACTGGGTTCGTCAACGGTCGGTAATCCTTGCCAATGGCGTTGGGCGGCAGGTCCAGCTTGAGCGACTGCACCTCGCGCCCGATGTGGGCCATGAAGGTGTTGCTGTTCGGGCCCGGGTAGCTGCGGTACTCCTTGGCATAGGGATAGCTGGCCACAGCCGCCTCAATGGCGTCAATCATGGCCTCCACGCCCTCGCCCCGGTGATCCACCAGCAGTTCCGGGGTAGAGCCAAACCAAAGTCCGTCGGGCACGGCGTAGTTGCGCTGAACCACATCCGGGGAGCGCCAGCCCACCACGTCATAGCGGGTGTAGGCGGTCTCGCCTTGGCGCTTGTAAATGATCCAGGGGTGAACCGCAAAGTACGCTCGCCAGCCGTAGGTTCTGGCGGCGTACACCTGCACGATGGACTCGTTTACCAACTGCGCGGGGTCTGGTGCGATGCCAGAGGAGTGACGGGGGGCAGTCGCCCAACTGCCGCGCGGGGCGGCGCCGGTGGCAGCGTCCAGAGCCTCGTGGGCGTATCCGACTTGTCCTGCCAGCACCAAACAGGCCACAAGACCGGCGCGAATCAAGAGAAAAGAGTTTTTCAGCATGGCCCATTGTCCGGGAGCCGGATAATTTTTGCACCGAGCATGCAATTCACGACGCGCGCCGTGGCGCTGGAGTCATAAACCTTGCGCTGCACCTAAGGCAGCAACGCCTTCGCCGCCTCGATGCGCAAACGCATCTCCACAGCCGGGTCATTCATCACCGACAGCAAGAATCGCCGGGGGTCGGTTTCCGCATGAGCCGGAACTGCTGCGCCCAAGCCGCCGCCGGACGTTGACACATGGGCGGGGGTGGCCTTCTCGCTCTCCAGCCCCAACTCTTTCTTTGCCCGCGCAAAGTCTGCCGTCGAGATGCTCACTAAGCGACTCAGCAGTTGGGCCTGTGCGTCGATGCCGGGTGGCACGTCCAGCCAAGGCTCGTCGGCAAACATGCTGGCCAAACCGGGCGCCACGAAGGCAGACCAACGCCCAGTCGCCCCCTGCAGCGCGGGTACCAGACTGGCGTGCCGGGCCGGCGGGGTGGCAGGCGGCTCAGCCACAGGCATACATTGAACATGCCGCGCGGGAACGGTGCTCAAAAAACGCTGACACAGCGCGGCCAAAAACGCCTGCGCCTGCAAGACTGGCACCGACTCTGCCAAAGAAAGCCAAACCTGATATCCCGCCCCGCCCGACACCGCGATGGCCGGCGTGGGTAAATCCAGCTCGTCCTGTATGCCCTGACACAGCGCCGCGACCGGGTCCCACCCCGCCTGCTGCGCTACCTCCACCACCATGGCCCGCACCTGCCCCTGCGCGTCGATCAACGCGTCACCTTCGTTGGCGGTGTCAGGGACAAGAAAGAGGCGGAGCTGTTCCGCTTGCAGTCGGTTCATGGTGGTGTGGGGCGTGAGTTGGGTGGGCGTTGGACTCTACTCGATCGCAGCTGGCGGGCAGAAGGTTGCTTGTGATGGGTGCACGTTTTGCTGCGATATTGATAGCTATCTGCGCAGATTTTATAAGGGCTAGGTGGCCAACTGGCATTCAGCTCATTGTTTGGTTTGCTGCTGGCGTTGAATGTTGGCCTCGGCCTTGTTCTTTCCCCAACCCCTCTCCATTCCCGCCGGGGCGGTGCAAGGACTGCAGACATACCGAACACATCAGGCAAGCTGGCGATTATTCAATTTCAGGACCAATCGCATGGCGCTGACTGGAGTGTCCCAAATGCAAGTCAAACTCAACTTTTCCCAACGTGCCACACAGCCTGGCGCGGCGCTGCAGGCCAGGTTTGAACAATTGCCACCCCGCGCCGACAGCTAACAGGGCTGAAGCATTTTTATATGCCAAAAATGACTCTGGCGCAGGCGGGGAAAGCGCGAGCAGCTATACAAAACATAGCACTGCTGACTTCAATTTCACCTTGGCCTCTATTTCGAGCACTTGAAGTCGTAAACACTTATTCAATTTATACCCGGCCAATCGGTTGCCAAGACCGGTAAAGAACCAAAGCGGTCTGTCACATTGCAATATGGATCTGCCATTTGCTGTCGTTCAGTTAAAGTCCTTGCCCTCAGGGTGAGGGCTGCCCATGTCGAGCACTTCGCATCTCAAGGAACATCGGTTCCCCCGTGGGCTGGTTTGAAAAAACGTGATCTGGGACTTTTGGGGCGATGGCGGCGAATGCGGCTGGGCAAGCTCTGGCTTAAAAAAGAGGAAAAAATATGCTGTTAACTGATATCGCCGTCGAGCACACGCGGGTATCCAAAAAGGATGGCGTTCGTCAGACTTATCTGCTGCATCCGTTTACCAATACGCAGCGCGATACGCTTGGTAAATTCGAGATCGTTCGTGACGTTCGTGAGCCAGGGTTCAAAGAAGTTAAACGCTCAGCCTT
>JBBKVN010000470.1:0-2518 GCA_037968455.1 Rhodoferax sp. | reverse complement strand
AAGCGTGGAGGGCGGGGAGGAGTCAAGAGAGAGGGGAGGTCATCGTAACGCCAAAGCCCGAGAATCTAGCCAGGTCGTGACCTCTCATCGCGCGGTGCCCGGCGACATGGCTCAAAATCGCAGGGCGACGGATCGTATCAAGCCACACGGTGGCTCATTCATTGGAGAAACAGCATGTGTCAGTTGAGCAGAAGAAACCTGAAGGGGATGACCCAGTCCGTTGCACGATTGGTCGCGCGATGAACACGTCGTTCGACTACATCATCATCGGCGCCGGGACGGCGGGTTGCCTGTTGGCGAATCGGCTGTCAGCTGACCCGGGCAAACGGGTTTTGCTGATTGAGGCGGGCCCCAAAGACAACTACCACTGGATTCATGTGCCGGTGGGCTACCTGTATTGCATTGGTAATCCGCGCACCGACTGGCTATTCAACACCGAACCAGATGCCGGGCTCAATGGCCGCACCCTGCGCTATCCACGCGGAAAGACGCTGGGCGGTTGCAGCAGCATCAACGGCATGATTTACATGCGGGGCCAGGCCCGCGACTATGACCAGTGGGCCCAACTCACCGGAGATGCTGCCTGGGCGTGGGACCAGGTTCTGCCTAGCTTCAAACAACACGAGGACCACCACAAGGGCGCCACCGCACTGCACGGCGCTGGCGGCGAGTGGCGCGTGGACAAGCAGCGCTTGCGCTGGGACGTGTTGGATGCCTTTGCGCTGGCGGCGCAGCAGGCCGGCATTCCGGCTTCCACGGACTTCAATCAGGGCGACAACGAAGGCGTGGGTTACTTTGAGGTGAATCAAAAGGCGGGTTGGCGCTGGAACACGGCGAAAGCGTTTTTGCGCCCGACCTGCGTCAACCGGCCCAATTTCGAGATGTGGACGTCAGCGCAGGTCGCGAAACTGTTGCTGGAAACCCAGGCAGATGGAGTGAAACGATGCACCGGCGCAAGCGTCTGCATCAACGGTGAGATGGTGACGGCCACAGCGCAGGGGGAGGTGGTCTTGAGCGCAGGCAGCATTGGCTCGCCTCACCTCCTTCAACTGTCGGGCATTGGCCCGGCGGCGGTGTTGCAGAAGCACGGTATCGAGGTTCAGCACGACGCGCCGGGTGTGGGGGCCAACCTGCAGGACCACCTTCAGATCAGGGCCGTCTTCAAGGTGACGGGTGTGCCAACGCTCAATACCCAGGCCAACTCGCTGTGGGGCAAGGCCAGGATCGGACTGGAATACGCCTTAAAACGAACCGGCCCCATGAGCATGGCGCCCTCGCAATTGGGTGCTTTTACACGCAGCGACCCGGCGCAGCCGCACCCCAATCTGGAATACCACGTGCAGCCCCTGAGCCTTGAGGCGTTTGGCGAACCACTGCACAGTTTCAACGCCTTCACCGCCAGCGTTTGCAATCTGAACCCGACCAGTCGGGGCTCGGTGACCCTCAAAAGCCCGCGCTTTGACGCGGCCCCGGCCATCGCCCCGAACTACCTGAGCACCGAGGTGGATCGCAAGGTGGCGGCAGACTCGCTGCGGGTGACGCGCCAGATCGTGGCTCAGCCGGCGCTCAAAAAATACCAACCCCAGGAGTGGAAGCCGGGCGTGCAGTTTCAATCGGACGAGGAGCTCGCCAAACTAGCGGGGGATATTGCCACCACCATCTTCCACCCAGTGGGCACGACCAAGATGGGCCGGGCTGACGACCCCATGGCGGTGGTGGATTCGCGCCTGCGGGTGCGTGGTCCGGGCGGGCTGATTGCTGGTTTGCGCGTGGTGGATGCAGGGGTGATGCCCTTGATCACCAGCGGCAACACCAACTCGCCGACCCTGATGATGGCCGAGAAGGCGTCGCAATGGATCATTCAGGATGCGAGGCAAGCCGGCCAAGCAGCGTCTCTCAAAGGGTAAGTCCTGATGACAAACAGGCGTACTTTGGTTAAATTGACCTCATTCGACGACGGGCCTAAGGCTTGCTGAAGGAGAGGCCCAGGAGACAAAGCCCAAAGGGCATAAAAATGGCGCATCCACGACGATGCGCTTGAATGAAGGCACCGCTAATCCCGGTGCCTTTTTTTATGCCTTTTTGGCCTTTTGCGCTTATTTGGTATGTGGGTTGCGCTATTGTTTTTATAGTAATTTTCGTACTGACCCGAGTGCGACAATCTCGCCATGGATATGTTGATTGTTTCAATGGCGTCGCTGCTGGCAGGGTTTGTCGACTCGATTGTGGGCGGTGGCGGTTTGATTTTGACCCCCGCTCTGTTTGCCACTTTCCCTGCTGCCCATCCAGCCACCCTGTTTGGAACCAACAAGGGGGCTTCTGTGTGGGGAACGGCCTTTGCCACCCTGCAATTCAGCCGCCGGGTCGAAATGCGCTGGGGGGCGCTTGTGCCGGCTGCTGGGGCAGGGTTTGTGGCCTCGTTTGCAGGGGCTTGGTTGGTCACCATCGTGTCCCCTGATTTTTTACGAAAGTTGTTGCCCGTCATCCTGTTGGCCGTGCTGATCTACACCTTGGTGAA
>JBBKVN010000469.1:0-3469 GCA_037968455.1 Rhodoferax sp. | reverse complement strand
TCGGCGCCCAGCATGACGTTCTCCAGCGCGGTCAAGGTATCGACCAGCATAAAGTGCTGATGAACCATGCCGATGCCCAGGGCAATGGCTTCATCGGCGTTTCGAATGGTCGCGGGTTTGCCGAACACCTCAATGCTTCCGCTGTCAGCCTGATAGAAGCCATAGAGAATGGACATCAAGGTGCTTTTACCGGCACCGTTCTCCCCCACCAGGCCATGAACCGTACCGGGGGCCACCGTCAAAGTCACATTGGCATTGGCGGCAACCGCACCGAAACGCTTGTTGATCCCGGTCATTCGCACCGCCAGGTCGGCCGCACCGGATGTCAAGCTGGGATGTGGACTCAAAATTCGCTCCTTTAGCGCGCAAAATCAAACAAAAAACCCACGGAACCAATAGCGCCGCGGGTTTCAGGTGTTTCGAATCCGGTGCGGAAGGGCAAGTTCAGGCCCTTCGCAACACCGATCGACTCAGTACTTACAAGCGTTGTCTGCCATGTAGTCTGCCACCTTGATTTTGCCGCTCACAATGTCGGCTTTCGCCGCTTCAACGCGCTTTTTCATGTCGGCAGTGACCAACTTGGCGTTGTGCTCGTCCATTGCGTAGTCAACACCCCCCTCTTTGAGACCCAGCACGGAAATACCAGGCTTGTGGCCCTTGGCCACGTTGTACACCGCCACGTCAACACGTTTCAGCATCGACGTCAGCATCGTGCCGGGCTGCAGATGGTTCTGATTGCTGTCCACACCAATGGCCAACTTGCCGCCGTCTTTCGCCGCCTGGTACACACCCATTCCCGTTCCGCCGGCTGCCGCAAAAACAACATCAGCACCCTTCGCAAACTGGGCCTTCGCCAGCTCACCGCCACGGGCAGGGTCGTTCCATGCCGCGCCAGTGGTGCCAGTCATGTTCCCAAATACCTCAACTTTAGGATTGGCGTACTTGGCGCCCTGTTCGTAACCGCATTGAAATTTGCGGATCAAAGGGATGTCCATTCCACCCACGAAGCCGACCTTGCCAGTCTTGCTGGCTTGCGCGGCCATCACCCCGACCAGGAAACTGCCTTCTTGCTCTTTAAAAACAACGGACTGAACGTTTGGCAGGTCAACCACCATGTCGATGATGGCAAAGTTCAGTTTAGGAAACTCTTTGGCGACTTTTTCAATGCTGGACGCCTGGCCAAAACCAATACCGATGATGGGGCTGGCGCCTCGCTCTGCCATACGGCGGATGGCTTGCTCCCTTTGGGATTCGTTGGAGATTTCGAAATCGAGGTAATTGCCACCGGTTTCCTTTTTCCACTGCTCCATGCCACGGTAGGCGGCTTCGTTGAACGACTTGTCGAACTTGCCGCCCATGTCGAAAACGACGGCGGGCGCTGCGACGGCCTGGAAACTGGCGACCAATGCGGTTGCCAACAAGGTCAATCGCGTTGTTTTCGTGAAATTCATGGCTTCTCCCGATTCTCTTTAAGTTAAGGGGTTTGTAACGTAAAAGTATGACACAAGGGAGCAAGGTTACGTACGTCCTGGCACCCCGCGAAACAGGGGCTTACCCCTAGACAGATGCTGTGGCGCTCACACCATTCAGCTCTGCGCCAACCGCAGCGGCCAGTCTCGCATTGTTCAGAACCAATTGGATGTTGGCAGCCAGACTGTCGCCACCGGTTAGTTCACACACACGGGCCAGCAAGAACGGGGTCGACTCTTTACCTCCAATACCCTGCGCATTGGCTTCCCGCAACGCTTGCTCGATCGCCCCATCAATCAAAGCTCTGGGCATGGCAAACGAATCAGGAATGGGGTTGGCGATCACCATGCCGCCCTTCAAACCCATGGCCCACTTGGCATGAAGTACGCGGGCGATGTCCAGCGGGGTGTCAAGTCGATAGTCGACGGGGAACTCACTTTCCCGCGTGAAAAACGCAGGCAAGGTATCAGTTTGGTAGCCCACCACCGGCACGCCATGAGTTTCCAGATACTCCAGTGTCAAGCGCAGGTCCAAAATGGACTTGGCACCTGCGCACACCACAGCAACCGGTGTCTGCGCCAATTCCTGCAAATCAGCCGAAATGTCAAAGCTTTGTTGCGCATTGCGGTGCACCCCGCCAATGCCGCCTGTGGCAAAAATCTTGATTCCCGCCATGGCTGCAACGATCATCGTCGACGCCACGGTGGTTGCGCCCATCTGTTTGGCGGCAATCACAAAGGGAATGTCACGCCGACTGACCTTGATCGCGTCACGACCCCGCTGGCCCAATGCTTCAATCTCTTGTGCAGACAAACCGGCCTTGAGGCGCCCGTCAATGATCGCAATGGTCGCCGGCACCGCGCCATGGGCACGCACCTCAGCCTCGACCTGCAGGGCGGTCGCCACGTTTTGCGGGTACGGCATGCCGTGCGAAATGATGGTGGACTCAAGCGCGATAACAGGTTTGTTGTCACGCAAGGCCTGCTGCACTTCAGGCGCAATGTCTAAAAACTGGGGAATATTCATGAAAATATGGACTCGGTGTGTGAGGTTTTGCTTGCCTGCAGGGCCTGAACAGCACTGACAGACAAGTCGGGATGATTCGCAAACGTCGTGCTCAAAGTCAACTCGGCACAAGCCATGGCAAATGGTACAGCGTCTGCCAAAGACTGGCTGGCCAGGTGAGCATGAACCAAGCCCGCCAACAACGCGTCGCCCGCCCCAGAACTGTTGACCACCACCGTGGGCGCCGCAACACGAGCCCCCAGCAGGCCAGCCTCGTCACACCAACAAACCCCACGCGAGCCCATGCTCACCACAACACGATGCACCCCCAAGCGATGTAAAGCCAGCGCGGCGGCCTGGGCACCTTCGAGGGATTGGGTCGACAAACCGCTCAATGCCTGGGCTTCAAGCAGGTTGACCTTCAAGGTATGAACACCCGCAAGCAGGCCCCGCAATCGCTGACACTTTTGAACGGAAACGCCGTCGACGAAAACCGGCACATTGCCCGCCTTATTGATCAACCACGCCAATGTCAGCGCGGGCAGGTTGCAATCAAGGACAAGCAATGATGCCGCGTCAATCGTTGCCGACTGCAACTGCAAAAACTCCGGTGTCAGGCCGTTCACGATGGCCATGTCGTTCACGGCCAAACTCATGTCGCCGTCGGGGCCATGTACCGACAGATAGGTGGCTGTGCGTTGATTGGGCAGAACTTGAAACGCCGAGACATCCACACCAGCCGCTTGGGTCGCCCCCCGAAGGGATTGACCAAACTGATCGTCGCCTACGGCGCTGATCAGGCACGCGTGATGCCCCAAGCGAGCCAGGTTCTCGGCCAAATTGCGGGCTACCCCACCCGGTGAACAATGAATCTGCCCCGGCGTGGAGTCACCCTTGAGCCCTTCGTCTTGGGTTCGCGCCACGATATCCATGTTGGCGCCCCCCACCACAGCGACAAAAATAAGCGGCACAATCGTTCCTTTTTTGAAGCCTG
>JBBKVN010000468.1:0-5360 GCA_037968455.1 Rhodoferax sp. | reverse complement strand
ACCATCGGACCGGTCGACTCTGTGCGACCCATCTTGGCATTGAACTTCATGCGGCCGACGCGAGACAGATCGTAAGTGTCCGGGTTGTAGAACAAGCGCTGGAACAAGGCTTGGACTGCGTCTTCTGTCGGTGGCTCACCTGGGCGCATCATGCGGTAGATGGCAACACGAGCGGCGAACTCGTCGACGGTCTCATCACTGCGCAAGGTCTGGGAAATGTATGCGCCCTGATCCAGTTCATTGGTATAGATGCAAGGCACATCCTGCACAGCCGACAAGCGGAGCTTTTTGAGCAGCAGTTCAGTCAACTCTTCATTGGCCTTCGCCAGAATCTCACCGGTGTCTTCGTCAACGATATTGCGAGCAAGGACGCGACCCACCAGAAAATCTTCAGGCACACTGATGTGGGTGGTTGCAGACTGCTCCAACTCACGGGTATGACGCGCGGTCACGCGCTTGTCTTTGGCCACAATGACCTTGCCGGATTTGTCTGTGATGTCAAAACGAGCCACTTCACCGCGCAAACGCTCGGCGACAAACTCCATCTGAGCGCCGCTGTCCATCAAGCGGAAGTTATCGTTGACAAAGAAGTTGGCCAGAATGGATTCGTGGTTGAGACCAATGGCCTTCAAGAGAATCGTCACCGGCATCTTGCGGCGGCGATCGACCCGGAAGTACAGGATGTCCTTTGGATCGAACTCAAAGTCGAGCCAGGAACCGCGGTAAGGGATGATGCGAGCCGAGAACAGCAGCTTGCCTGAACTGTGGGTCTTGCCTTTGTCATGCTCGAAAAACACACCGGGAGAACGGTGCAACTGTGACACGATCACGCGCTCAGTACCGTTGATGATGAAAGAGCCTTTGCCGGTCATCAAAGGCACTTCGCCCATGTAGACCTCTTGCTCTTTGACCTCTTTGACGACCTTGTTCTGCGAGGTCGACGATTCACGGTCATAGATTATCAGTTGCACTTTGGCACGCACGGCCGAAGCAAACGTCAAGCCACGTGTCTGGCACTCGCGCACATCGAAGCCGGGTTTGGCCAAGTTGTACTCAAGGTATTTCATCTCAACAAAACCGTTGTGAGAAACAATTGGAAAGGCAGCCTCAAAGGCGGCTTGGAGGCCTTCTGCAGTGCGCTTCTTTGGTGCGACATCAGCCTGAAGAAATGCGGTATAGGCATCCTTCTGCATTTGCAACAGGTAGGGGATTTCCAGAACGCTGTCGCGACTGCCAAAATTTTTACGAATCCGCTTGCGTTCGGTGTATGAGTAAGCCATGAGATCTCCGGGCAAAGACTAAGGAACCATGAGTGTCCTGGGCGACTGTGATGCTGATTACTAGCAAGTATCAACACTCCTTGGTGACTGGCCACTACCAATCATTGGCGGACGATTGCGCATTGCGCGCAATCCGAACCAAGGCATCTTCCACAGTCGAGGGCAGAAGACACTGATAAACCACCACAAACCGGTGACTTATCAGTGCGCTCTCACAAGCGCACAAGGCTGGGAGCCCTTTTGGAGCTCCCAGCCTTGTTCAAACGATCGATTACTTGAGTTCGACCTTAGCGCCAGCCTCAACCAGCTTCTTCTGAGCAGCTTCAGCATCAGCCTTAGACACGCCTTCTTTGACGTTCTTAGGTGCGCCGTCAACCAGGTCCTTGGCTTCTTTGAGGCCCAGACCAGTGATTTCGCGAACGGCCTTAATGACGGATACCTTAGCGGCACCGGCCTCAATCAGAACAACGTTGAACTCTGTCTTCTCTTCAACAGCAGCAGCAGCACCGCCACCAGCACCAGCTGGAGCAGACATAGCGGCAGCGCTCACGCCAAACTTCTCTTCGATGGCTTTCACCAGGTCGTTGAGTTCCATGACCGTCATGCTGTCCAGCGCGGTCAAAAATGCGTCTTTATCGAATGCCATTTTTATTTCCTAACAATATTGGTTACTACAGGTTGTCGGCAATTAAGCCGCAACCGTCTCAGCGGGTGCCTCGGCGGATGCTTCTTCAGCACCGGCGCCTTTTTTCTCCGCGATTGCCGCCAGCACACGTGCTGTACGGGAAATCGGGGATTGCATCAAGCCCAGCAGCTGTGCGAGCAAAACTTCCTTGGAAGGAATGCTTGCCAGTTGCTTTACGCCGTCCACATCCAGAGTTTTTCCGCCATACGCACCAGCACGAATGACCAACTTGGCATTGGTCTTCGCGAAGTCAGCTACCACACGGGCGGCTGCGACTGCGTCTTCAGAAAAGCTATAGATCAGCGGACCGGTCATCTGGTCGGACACGACGTCAAACGCGCTACCTGCAACAGCACGGCGAGCCAAGGTGTTTTTCAACACGCTCAGGCTAACGCCGTTGCTGCGCGCGGTGGAGCGCAATTTGGTCATATCAGCGACCGTGATGCCACGGTATTCCGCCAGCACGAGCGTTTGAGCTTTTGCGGCGAGGCCAGTCACATCACTGATGACCGCTTCTTTCTCACTGCGATTAAGACTCAAGGTCTACTCCTTAAATTGTGCTTCATGGCAAATTGCCACTCAACACGCCACATTGCAGCGACCAACTGTTCAGGAAATTCATCCATCTGCAGCGGGATCGCCATCTGCGTTGGTTTCAAATGATTAAGTACGTCGGCGTACGCATACGCCTTGCACACCAACGGTCTTGGATGACCTGCCCAACTAGTTAGCCGGAACAGCCCACCACATTGAGTGAGCCTTTCAACTCACTCAAATCTTTTGCAATTACGCCGCGATGGATTGCAAGTCAACGCGAACGCCAACACCCATCGTGCTCGAAACTGCTACTTTTCTCAAATACAGGCCCTTGCTGGTTGCAGGCTTGGCTTTAACCAAAGCCTCAACCAAAGCAGCCAGGTTGCCTTGCAACTTATCGTTGTCAAAAGAGCGACGACCAATTGTCGAGTGAACAATTCCGGCTTTGTCAACGCGGAACTGAACTTGACCAGCTTTTGCATTCTTGACGGCGGTAGCGACATCAGGAGTGACAGTGCCAACCTTGGGGTTAGGCATCAGACCACGTGGTCCAAGGATCTGACCCAAAGTACCAACAATGCGCATGGCATCAGGAGCTGCAATCACGATGTCAAATGGCATGTTGCCAGCTTTGACCATGGCTGCCAAGTCTTCCATGCCAACGATATCAGCACCGGCGGCCTTGGCTTCGTCAGCCTTGGCGCCTTGTGCGAACACCGCGACACGCTTCGTCTTGCCAGTTCCGTTTGGCAGCACAACGGCGCCACGAACAACTTGGTCAGACTTCTTGGCATCAATACCAAGCTGAACAGCAACGTCAATGGATTCGTCGAACTTGGCGTTGGCGCACTCTTTGATGAGCCCCAAGGCGTCAGCCAGAACGTACAGCTTACCGCTGTCAACCTTGCCGACGAAGGACTTTTGTTTCTTGGTCAACTGAGCCATTTACACGCCCTCCACAATCACACCCATTGAACGGGCAGAGCCGGCGATGGTACGAACAGCAGCGTCCATATCAGCAGCGGTCAAGTCTTTCATTTTGGTATTTGCAATTTCCTCGAGCTGTGCACGAGTAATTTTGCCAACTTTGTCAGCTTGAGGACGGGCAGAACCCTTGTCAATCTTGACAGCTTTCTTAATCAGAATTGTCGATGGTGGCGACTTGATGACAAAAGTAAAGCTCTTGTCGGCAAAAGCGGTAATCACCACGGGCAATGGCAAACCTGGCTCAACACCTTGAGTCTGCGCGTTAAACGCCTTGCAGAACTCCATGATATTCAAGCCACGTTGACCCAATGCTGGGCCGATGGGGGGGGATGGGTTGGCTTTGCCGGCTGGTACTTGCAGCTTAACAAAACCGACGATTTTTTTCGCCATGTTTTTCTCCAAACGGGTAATAGCGCTACGCATCTACCAATTGCTCGGCACCGCTCAGCTCCCCGACAATAACGACTCGATTCTGACATTCACGCCGAGTCGGAGAGCGTGAAATCTTTACATGTCCGTCGCGATGCCCAGCAGGCACTAAGCGCACAAACAAATTTATAAGCTAAGTCTTCTCGATCTGAGAAAACTCCAACTCAACCGGAGTTGAGCGGCCAAAGATCGTGACAGCGACACGAACCTTGCTCTTTTCATAATTCACATCCTCCACCGACCCGTTAAAGTCAGTGAACGGACCTTCTTTGACCCGAACAAACTCGCCCACCTCAAACTCAACTTTGTGACGCGGCTTCTCTGTGCCCTCTTGCATCTGGTTCACAATTTTCATGACTTCAGCCTCAGAAATCGGGGCCGGGCGATTCTTAGAACCACCAACGAAACCGGTCACTTTGTTGGTGTGCTTCACCAAGTGCCACGTGTCGTCATCCATGATCATCTCGACCAAAACGTAACCGGGGAAGAACTTCCGTTCAGTCGTCTTTTTCTGACCATTTTTGATCTCGACGACTTCCTCCATGGGAACCAAAATTCGGCCGAACTTAGCTTCCATGCCTGCGCGGCCAATTCGCTCAAGAATATTGCGCTCAACGGCCTTCTCCATTCCCGAGTAAGCATGAACAACATACCAACGCAGATCCGGATTGGCGGGCGCAGTCGCTAGGACTTGGGCCGCTCCAGGGGTTTCATTTGAGGGGGTTTCCACAACGTCGGTCATTACTTTCTCCACCCTAGAATCAAGTCATAAAAAAGCCACTCAAGCGTCTTGTCCGTCAACCAGAGAAAGACGGCCATGATCAACACAAACACAAACACATAGGCCGTCATTTGTATTGCTTCTTTTCGAGCAGGCCAAACAACCTTTTTGACCTCTTTCAGAGTATCACGACCAAACGCAATCAGAGCCTTACCAGGCTCCGAAGTAAAGAAGACAACAACCGCAATAGCCAACCCTACCAACAAGCCGCCCCATTGCGCGGCAGGACCTTGCTTGCTCAACAAATAGAATGCCGCCAGCGCAGCAACGACCAAAACGACCGCTACGGCCAGCTTGGCCTTGTCGGCGCCGGTACTTACAGTTTCAACTTGTGGGTTGGCCATTTTTTCTCAATCCTGCGTCTTTCAACGTCATACAAAATCAGCCATCCTTAGACGCTGAAGCCCGCTATTTTCATAGCGGGCTCAAATTCCACCTTATCGATTGATATCAGGTGGCAGGGGCGGAAGGAATCGAACCATCAACCTTCGGTTTTGGAGACCGACGCTCTGCCAATTGAGCTACGCCCCTACTGAAACTATTTACGCAATGATTTTTGCAACCACGCCGGCGCCAACAGTCTTGCCGCCTTCGCGAATAGCGAAGCGCAAGCCTTCTTCCATGGCGATCGGGTTGATCAGCTTCACAGTGATCGACACGT
>JBBKVN010000467.1:0-4116 GCA_037968455.1 Rhodoferax sp. | reverse complement strand
GTGGCGTTTCTTGTGAAGTACGGTATTTTTAAACCCGATGTTCGTCTGGTTGATGGGGTATTGCACGTTGAGGGGCAGTCCATTGACGCAGATTTGGCTAATGAGACTTCGCTGGGGTTGATTGTTCAGCATTGCCTGGGTGATCAACTCAAGGGCGGCGTCTTGATGCATGGCGGCTTTTTCCTGGGGCCGTGCAGTTTTTACGATTACTTGCGCCAGATGAGTGAGGCAGACAACAAGCAGATCTGCATGACCACGGTGGACAACGTCAATCAGCTGTATGGCAATCAGGAACTCAAAACGCTGCAGCGCAAGGACGGTCGATTTATCAATACCTGCCTGATGGTGACCTTGTCTGGTGGGGTGATCTCAGACGGTCTGGAGGATGGCCGTGTGGTGAGTGGGGTGGGTGGTCAGTACAACTTTGTGTCGATGGCCCATGCGTTGCAGGACGGGCGTCTTGTGATGATGCTCAACAGCCACCGGGTGAAAGACGGTGTGGCCAGTTCCAACATCGTCTGGAACTATGGCCACATGACGATTCCACGCATCTTGCGCGACATTGTGGTCACTGAATATGGCATCGCCAACCTGCGCAGCAAATCCGACAAGGAAATCATCGCGGCACTGTTGAATATCGCCGATTCACGCTTTCAGACCGAATTGCTGATGACCGCCAAGAACGCCGGAAAAATCCCGAGCGACTATGAAATACCGGAGCGATTCCGCAACAACACCCCCGAGGCGTTGAAAGCGAAGTTTGCAAGCTATCAGCAAACTGGCCTGTTTCCAGCGTTCCCATTTGGCAACGACTTCACGCCCGAAGAGCTGGTCGTTAGCCAAGCCCTCAAAGGGCTCAAAGCCAAGATGGCTAGCAAGGTCGGAACCATGGCGGGTGGACTCTTCAATGTGATCAAAGGCGGCGAACTGCCAGAGAAAGCCTTGCCATTTCTGAGGCGTATGAACCTGGAGCACCCGGTCACCTTCAAAGACAAGATCGTTCAAAGCTTGCTGTTGACGGAGTTGGTCGAAGGTGGCCACCTTGAGTGAGGCCTGACGCAAGAGGGGGAAACGGACCGGGCTAGAAAGCCCGGTCGTCAGCCACCTAGCCGGTGCACCACGGAGGCTTCTATGGAGATTCGCCTTGCCCCGCAGGGACAAGGCGATGCTTCAAAGTGACGCGTTTGAGATCGCGTCCGAGCTCAGGCGGCGGCCTGAACGGATTGGTTTTGCTTGCGCAGAATGAAGCGCACCACCGGTGGCAGGACCACCATCGTCACGGCGCAAATCCACAAGCCGATTGAGATTGGGCTTTCAAACAAAATGCCAATCTCGCCATTGGTGATGGACAGGGCGCGGCGCAGGTTTTGCTCCATCAAATCGCCCAGCACAAATCCCAGAATCAGCGGCGCCATGGGCACGCCCTGCTTGCGCAGCAAGTAGCCAATGACACCAAACCCAACCATCAGCATCAAGTCAAAGGTGGTGGCATGAACGGCGTAAACACCTACCGTGCTGACCGCCAGAATGCCGGGAACCAGCAGCCAGTTTGGCACGCTCAACATCTTTGTGAACACGCCCACCAGTGGAATGTTGATGAGCAGCAGCATGACGTTGGCAATGAACAACGACGCGATCAAGCCCCACACCAGTGCGGGTTGCTGCGTGAACAGTGCCGGTCCGGGTGTGATGTTGTAGAGCGACAGCGCGCCCACCATCACCGCCGTGGTGCCGGAGCCTGGTACGCCCAGGGTCAGCATGGGCACGAAGGACCCTGCCGCAGACGCGTTGTTGGCCGCTTCTGGGGCTGCAAGCCCGCGAATGTCGCCTTCACCAAAGGTACCGCTGCTGCCCGCCAGGCGTTTTTCCATGGAGTAGGTCATGGCACTGGCAATGGTGGCGCCGGCACCAGGTAGCACACCGACGATGAAGCCAACCACGCTGGAGCGTAGCGTCGGCCACCAGGTGAACTTCACTTCCATCCAGTTGAAAAGCTTGCGCCCGGTTTCTTTGATCATGCCGGCGCTGCTGTGTTGGTGCTCCAACATCAACAAAATTTCGCTGATGGAGAACACCCCAATTACCACCACAATGAATTGAATACCGTCAGACAGGTGCACGTCACCGCCGGTGAACCGGTAGACGCCGGAGTTGGAGTCCAGTCCGATTGTTGACAGTGATAGACCCATGATGGCCGCCAGTGCCGCCTTCATTGGGGCGTCACCCATCAGACCCGTGATGCAGGCAAAGGCAAAGCACATCAATGCAAAGTATTCGGCGGGTCCGAAGGCCAAGGCCCAACGTGCCAGAACGGGCGCAAACATGACAATACCCATCGTCGCCACGATGGAGCCGACGAAGGAACTCCATGCCGAGATGGACAGTGCCACCCCTCCCAGGCCTTTTCGCGCCATGGGATAGCCGTCCAGCGTGGTCATGATGGCCCCTGCGTCACCGGGCACGTTCAACAATATCGACGAGATGCGCCCGCCGTATTCACAACCGACGTAAACGGCTGCCAACAAAATCAAGGCCGTTTCGGGCGGGAGCTTCAGCGCAAATGCCAGTGGCATCAAAATGGCCACGCCGTTGATGGGCCCAAGCCCTGGCAGCATGCCGACCACGGTACCCAGGAATGCGCCCAGCGCGGCGACCAACAGGTTGATGGGGAGCATCGCCACCCCAAAACCATTGAATAAGTGTTGAAGCGTTTCCATCAACGGCCTCCAAAAATGAAACTCAAGATGCCGGTGGGCAGAACCACGTCAAGCAACTTGTCAAAAAGCAGGTAAAAGCCCAGGCCCAAGCCAATGCCACCCACCAACGACTGCTTCCAGTTGCCACCGAAGGCAATGCCCACGGGCACCGCCATCACTGCGGTTGCCAGTGGAAAACCCAAGACCTGAAACAGCAGGGCGTAGACGAAGACGGTGGCGGCGCTCAAACCAATCAACTTGACGGGTGTGCCCCGCAGCGGGTTGCCGACCAATGACGGCTTCAGGACGAGCCATGCACCGCCAATGGCCATCAAGGCGGCCAGCAAACGCGGAAAGGCGCGCGGCCCCACGGGCTCGTAGGAGAAAGCGGGCACATAGTCTTGGGCGGCCCACGCCATGCAGGCGGCCACGACAACGCACACCGCACCCAGGATGCGATCACTCATTTGTAACTCCGGTAAATTCTTCCGCGAGAACCGCGGTTTTTCTGACGTGTAGTGACCTGCCACCGAACGAGCGTCGATGGCAGGGGGCTTAACCCGTGTTACTTGGCGACGGCCAAGCCAAATTCCTGAACCAGTTTGCGGTATTCACCGACCTGCTTCTTGGCGTGGGCGTCTGCCTCAGCGCCCACCAGGTCAAACGGGAACAAGCCACGCTCGGCGCGAATCTTGTCGTAGGCCGGTGTGTCCATCATTTTCTTGAAGGCAGCGGTCCACGCATGGAAGTCGGTATCGCTTACTTTGGGGCCCATGTAGAAACCGCGCACGATGGGCCAGACAATGTCCACGCCTTGTTCTTTGGCTGTCGGAATGGAGGCCAAGTCACCTGGCAGCCGCTTGTCAGCCATCACCGCCAGCACCCGGATCTTGGTGCCTGCTTTTTGCTGCTGCACGGCCTCCGAGGCGTCGCCTGAGTACACGTGCACGTGGCCGCCTTGCAGGGCGGTCATGGCTTCGCCGCCGCCTTCAAAGGCCACAAAACGCATGGCTTTTGGGTCAACGCCGGCCGCTTTGGCTGTCAACGCGGCTTTCATCCAGTCCTGGCTACCCACTGTGCCGCCCGCACCAAAAACCACTTTGGTGGGGTCTGCCTTGACAGCAGCCAACACGTCTTTGAGCGATTTGAAAGGTGAGCTGTCACTGACAATCACCGCGCCAAAATCGGCGCCAACAACTGCCAACCAGCGAACATCGTTTTCGCCATAACGACCAAACTTGCCTTGCGCCAGGTTGAGCAACGAACCACTTGAATAGGCCACGATGGTGTTGTTTTCACCCGGACGCTGGGCAATGACCGAGTTGTAGGCAACGGCGCCAATGCCACCAGGCATATAGGTCACGCGCATGGGGTCAGCAATGACCTTGCTGTCCATCAACGCAGATTGCGCCAGCTTGCA
>JBBKVN010000466.1:0-2976 GCA_037968455.1 Rhodoferax sp. | reverse complement strand
GTGATCAGCAAGCGGTCATAGGCTGCATTGCCCCACAGCACCAACGCACCAATCAACAAGGGCAGCACGACCAGCAGTGGCAGCAAAGCCATGGCCAGCAACTTGTTGCGAACCGACTGGCTGATCCAGCGCGGTGCCAGGCGCGCCCAGAGCGCGGAAGTAGCGGGCGCAGACAGCCTCATGGAGTGGCCCACTCAGCGTAGCGCCGCTCCAGGGTGCGTTTTGAGATGCCCAACAGCTGCGCGGCCTGACTTTTATCGCCTTGCACCGAGTCGAGCACAGCCAAGATGTGTTGTTTCTCCAGCGATTGCAGGTCAGTGGCGGCGGTGGTTGGGACTGACAACGCATTGGCCGGCGACTGGGGTTGACCCAGCGTGAATAATGCCGACACGTTCAGGGCGCCCAGAATCAGGGAGCGTTCAATCAGGTTGCGCAACTCGCGGGCATTGCCAGGCCAGTTGTACTGCTGCAAGTACGCCATTTCGGCAGGGGTGATGTGCAGCGGGGCCACGCCCAGCACGGGCACCAGCTGCGCCATGAAGTGGCTGACCAAGTCGGCAATGTCTTCCTTGTGCTCGCGCAGCGGGGGCAGGGTGATTTCGACCACCTGAAGGCGGTAATACAGGTCTTTGCGAAACCGGCCATTGGCCACAGCATCAGCCAGCGGCTGGTTGGTGGCGGCAACGATTCGCACATTGACGGGCTGTAGTTGCGTGCTACCTACGGGGCGAATCTGATGGTCTTCGAGCGTCCGAAGCAAGGTGGCCTGTAGCGCCAGAGGCAGCTCGGCAACCTCATCCAGAAAGAGCGTGCCACCCTGGGCGTAGTAGAACAAACCATCTCTGGCCTTGATGGCGCCCGTGAAGGCTCCCTTGGCATGTCCAAACAACTCGCACTCAATCAACTCGGGTGACATGCTGGCACAGTTCACCGGCACAAATGGGCCACTCGCTCGCGGGCTCAAGCTGTGCAGCGCCCGCGCCACCAATTCCTTGCCAGTACCTGACTCCCCCTGCAATAGCACCGTGCTGTTGACGGCGGCCACGCGCCCCAGCGACTGGTTCAGCTCGGTCATCGCCAGCGAGTGGCCCACGAGCCCGGCGCTGGCACCATCACGCGCCGTCAAAGTGTGCTTGAGCACATAGTTCTCCCGGGCCAGTTGGGCGCTCTCAAAGCAATGCTTGATGGCGTTGAGTATTTGCGGCACCCGAAAAGGTTTGAGAATGAAGTCGGATGCGCCGGCGCGCAGGGCCTCAATGGCGGTGTCCAAATCGGCAAACGCCGTGATCAAAATGACCTTGCCTGAGTAGCCTTGTTCGCGCAACTCCTTGAGCCAAATCACGCCGCTTTTTCCAGGCAGTGAGATGTCCAGAATGATCAGGTCCACATGGTGGTGTTGCAAGATCTCGGCGCCTTCTTCTGCACTGCCAGCCTGGCGAACGCCATGGCAGCGAGACACCAAAGTCTTCACCAGAAAGTGCCTCATTCCCGGCTCGTCATCCACAATCAAAATCGACCACATGGGCCAGCCGTCTGCGGCCTTGTCGGTTAACGGAGATGCGTTTTGGGTCACGGTAGTGTGTTCAAGTGAGTGGCGATGCCATGAATAGATCCGACTAATTTACTCGGGTAAAGGAAAATCAAGCAAGTTTGGTAACGCTCGTCGTTCCATGTGCGATCTGTTTGCGGCTAAGGTCGTCATGGCTTTGCGACAGTTTGTCGCAAAGCCATGACAGGCTGACGGAAATTTCATGCGACTTAAGATGGTTGGGAGGCGCAAGCCAATGATTCATATGGAAAGCCTTCGGGAAAGCAGGTGTGGCACGAACCCTGCTATGAATTTTGGAGTGTGAGTCGGCACACAAACGCGGTGCACCAAGGGTTTTTCATAGGTGAATATATCGCTTGCCGAACGCGCGCCACGTTGGTAGATTCAACGCAGTTTAGATATGTAAAACAGTTCCTAACCGGAACGCATGAGGAGAAGACATCATGACTCAATCGTCGACCAAGTTGTCGCGCCGTACCTTGTTCGCGGGCGCCGGAACCGCCGGTGCAGTGGCAGCCGCAGTGAGTGTGATGCCTGCCCTCAAAAGCAGCGCATTGCCCGTCGCTGAGACCCTCAAGCCTGCACCTGAAAACGGCGGTGGCTACAGCCTGAGTGCCCACGTCAAGCAATATTACAAAACGACCCGCGTCTGATTTCACGCCGGGTTTTGCCGCGCTACATCGAGTTAAGCCGACTTTGGAGAGTCCCATGTTGTTGACCAAGAAAACGGGTGTCACTGACACCACCTCGCGATCCCCCTTTGTGCACAGCCTGCGCCGCGGCTTGTCTCAAGCCCTGCCCACTATGGACCGCCGCGGCTTTTTGCGTCGCTCTGGTCTGGGGGTTGGGGTGGGTTTGGCAGCGTCTCAGCTTACGTTGGTGAAAAAAGCTGGCGCTGCCTCCGGCAAAGCCGGCATGGGCGAAGGCAAGATTGAAGTCAAACGAACCATCTGCACCCACTGCTCAGTGGGTTGCGCGGTCGATGCCGTGGTTGAAAACGGCGTCTGGGTGCGTCAGGAACCTGTGTTTGATTCGCCGATTAACTTGGGTGCCCACTGCGCCAAAGGGGCTGCACTGCGCGAGCACGGGCACGGCGAATATCGCCTGCGCTACCCCATGAAACTGGTCAACGGCAAGTACGAACGCATTAGCTGGGACACCGCGCTCAACGAAATCACCGCACGCATGTTGGAGCTGCGCAAGGCCAGTGGCCCGGACAGCGTGTACTACGTGGGTTCGTCCAAGCACAACAACGAGCAGACTTACCTGATGCGCAAGTTTGTCAGCTTCTGGGGCAGCAATAACTGCGACCACCAAGCGCGTATTTGCCACTCCACGACGGTGGCTGGAGTGGCCAATACATGGGGCTACGGCGCCATGACCAATTCCTACAACGACATGCAGAACAGCAAGTGCGCGTTGTACAT
>JBBKVN010000465.1:0-3984 GCA_037968455.1 Rhodoferax sp. | reverse complement strand
CGCTGTCATCGGTGCTGCCGTCCACCACGACCCAAACCGGTGACCATTGCGCTCGGGCTGACCGCACGGTTTCATAAACCTTGGGCCCGGGGTTATAGCTGGGGATCAATACAAAATGGGTGGACGATGACGGGTTCATTGGCGTTGTGAGCGAAGTGCGCGCCGCGGCTTAGGCCGCCGGCCTTGAAATGGGGTAATTGGGTAACTCGGCATCGATCAATTCCGAGCGGAAATAGTGCGCCAACTCTTCGATAAATGGCGTGGTGTGGGTGGGCGGGTCGAAGCGCTTGCCGAGCCGGATCCGGAAGGTGATTGGCATGCGTGGCGTCCATAGCAATGACCACCCTTTGCCCAAAAACCCCGAGTTGGTTTCGATAAAAATGGTTTGAATAGGCACTTTGGCATGTTTGGCGATCAGGCCAGCCGTGCCTTGTAGCTCATTGATCGGGAAGCGGGTGGTGCGTGTGCCCTCCGCAAAAAGAAGAACATGACTGCCCCGATGTAAATCCGCGGTGGCCAGATGCACCATCGAACGCAGAGGCGTGTTGGGAATGAAGCCCATCAACCGCGCGCCGGCACCAAAAAACAAACTGTGGACAATGCTTGCCTTCATGATGCAGTTGGTGTTGGGAACGCGGGACAGAATCATCAGCGCATCCAGCAGCGAGGGATGATTGGGCACGATGACCATCGCAGGCGCCTCTTGCAAGGTCTCCAGCTCTGAGAGGTCAAAACGGCAGGCCCCCATCAAGACCAGCAAGTGCAAGTACAGGCGTACTGACGCGGCGACAAACTGGCGCCCGTACCGTTTGCTCAGGACTGTCGGCAGCAGTGCGCGCATCGGGAAGGCGAGCACTGAAATGATCAGGCAAATGACGCCGAGCAGCAAATACCCCAGGTGCAAGCGGATGGTTTCGTGCAGGGCTCGGTTGCGGGCAACGCGTTTCACAGGATGAGAAAAAATGTCTTTGAGTTTGTTTTCCATAGGCCGCTTGAATCGAACGGGATTTCAGGGGCTCGTGGCTTCGACAGGCTGGATATTGGCTTTGCGCAAGCGCATGGCCGTCCATGACCGTTTGAAATTTAAAGCTGATGCAATGTAAAAAATGGCCTTGAGTGCCCGCAGCGAGCGCCAGATGGGCGTCTTGCCAAATATGTCACCTGCCAGCATCGACAGCAAAGCTTCTTTCACCCGCCACACATTGCTCGGCGCCATGAACAAGTCGCGCATAGTCGGGTTGGTGACGCGGTAGATAAACCATGAAAATTCTTTCGGGCCGCGGCGCACCTGCTTGTCAAAATGGGCCATGGCGGATGCGGCTTTGGAGGGTTCACGCAGGCAGGTGTTGATCGTCTCCGCTCCGACGAAGCCGCCTTGCATGGCCAGCATGACGCCGGAAGAAAACACCGGATCAATGAACGAGAACGCGTCGCCAATCAGGAGGTAATTCGGACCGTGGGTGTGGTCACACGCGTAGGCAAAGTTGCCTGTCGCCTCAACGTCAGAAGTCAATGAGGCCTGCGCCATCCGCTCTGCCAGTGCCGGACAAAGTGCGATGGTGTCGAGGAAAAACTCCTTGACGGGTTTGGCTCGGCTTTTTAAGTAATAGGGCCAGACCACGGCGCCAATGCTGGTGGTGCCGTCGGCGAGTGGAATCAGCCAGAACCAGCCATGGTCAAACCAGAAAATGGTGATGTTGCCTTCGTCTTGCCCCGGGTGACGGGCAACACCCACAAAGTGCCCAAACAAGGCCGAACTGTTGTGTTTTTTGTTGCGGCGCTTGGCCTCGAACTGTTTGCCCAGCACTGTGTCGCGTCCGGAGGCGTCGACGACAAAGCGCGCTCGCCAGTCCTGGGCGCGGCCATCTTCATGTTGTGCGTGAACAATGGCGTGGCTTTGGTCCGACGCGAATGTGACATTGCCAACCCGGCAACCTTCGATGACCTCGGCTCCCAATCGGGTGGCGTTACGAAGCAGGATGTCGTCGAGCTCGGACCGTCGAACCTGGTAGGAAAACGGCATGGACTTGTCCCACGCGTCGCCAAATTTGAAAGTTTGGGTCTTGTTGGCATGCCAGGGCGAGACAAATTCAGCCCCCCATTTCTCCATGCCAATGGCTTTGACGGCGTCACTGACACCCAGCTTCTCAAAAAGTTGCAAGTTCGCGGGCAGCAGTGATTCGCCAATGTGAAAGCGGGGATGGTGCGCTTTTTCAAGCACGGTGACTTTGTGCCCCTGTTGGGCCAACAATGCACCGATAGTGGAGCCGGCCGGACCCCCGCCAATGACAAGAACGTCGCACTCGCTGGCAGTGGGGACAGGTGATGGTTTCGCCGGGTTCTGCTCGTTCATGGGCAATCTTTCATTGGGTGTCTCGAAGTTGCCACCCGCGAGTGGTGTTTACCCCCGCGCTGGTCGGAGTCTTCCGGTGTTGCAGAGGCATTCTATGGGCAGGGCACCTGCTCCTTGTGGACACACAGGGGCTACGTCTGGGCGACGTTATGGCCGTAGGCGCCATAGACCATCAATTTCCAGCAGCAAGTCCGCGCGACAAATGTCCGCCGCCACATACACCACCGGTGTTCCAGGGTAGGCGAGTTCGACGCATTGCTGCACGTGGTCCAGATCTTTGCGATGGCGCACATACACCTTCAAGACCTCGGGCGAGAATTCCGGCGTGGTTCCGGGGTGGGCCAAGGCATATTGGGCGGCCACATGGGTCAGCAGAAGCGTCAAGTTTTCCAAGGTGACGTTGGTCTGCAAAGCCAGGTCGTTGGGGTGCTGGGTGACATGGCCGACCACGCTGGCGGTGCCTGACACAAACAGACTGGGCGCCTGCTGTGGCAGCGCCAACAGGCTGGCGCGGGCAAAGGAGGGGCTGCGTGGCCCGTATTCACTGGGGTAGTGGTAGGCACTGGCTTGCCGTGGGTTCTCAAAATGCCATGGCTTGATCTTGCTTGCCAAGGCATAGATAACGAGGTCCCCTCCCTGGTTCCCCAGCGCGCAAGCGGAAGGAAACTGCGTCTCCCCCAAGTCATGGTGAGCAAAGGCGTCAAAGCGACCAATGCAAAATTGACGATAGCGTTCTAGGTTGTTATCAATCTGGTTGATCGCTGGAAAATAGTTCCAAATTCGTACCAGGTGGGGGTACCCACTGGATGCGACTTTGTCCAGCAAGCGGGCGTAGAGTTGTTGCGTGCCGTGCTGCAAGCCGTCGTAGTCGGCTTCATTGGCCCACAAGGCAACCATCAGGCACTCTTCTGTTTCAGCCCAAAAACTGTCCCGGTTCTGCCCCCGGCTGACCACGCCGCCGCCCAGCAACTGCTCATGACAGGGTTGGCCGGTCAGCTGGGGCAGGCCGGTGCTCAAAAAGCGCATATCGCTTGGAGTCTGGCAGACTGCATCAAAGATCACCGTTGCCAAAGCCTCTGGCAGCGCTCCCTCCCTCGCATCAATGTACTGAAAGTGAAGGCCTGTTTTTCCTGGTGATCCCGATGTTTTTGACATATTTACGATGAGTTAACTGATGTAGCGCTGCATTCGCGGGTGGATGACGCGGGCGATCAGCGTCGCTCCACCCCTGAATGTTGACCGGGGACACCGGTCCCCGCGTGTCGCTCCCTGCACTTGGCGCCGCTCAGGGCGGAGCCCAGCCGGCGCCTGCCACCACACTAGGCCGTGGCGCCCAGAGCTTCCCAGCGCTCCAGGGCGGCCATCAGCTCGTCGTCAATCTGCGCACTGCGGGTGGCCAGCTTCATGGCGCGGGCGTTGTCCACGGCGTACAAGCTGCCGTCGGCCAATGCTTCGCTGATTTCCTTCTGCTCAGACTCCAGCGCGCTGATCGTCTCGGGCAGCACTTCCAGCTCACGTTGCTCTTTGAAACTGAGCTTGCGTGCTTTGCCGGCCGGGGCGGCTGCCACTGGGGCCTGCGGCACAGCAGACTGGATTGGCGTTTGCTGCTGTTTTGATAGCTGCTCCCGCTC
>JBBKVN010000464.1:0-2932 GCA_037968455.1 Rhodoferax sp. | reverse complement strand
TTGGATTCGTCAAAACCACCGGGGCGGCCTTCGTAAATCACGCCTTTGGAGTCGCACACATAGATGTTCTTGGTGAGTACGCCCAGGCCCACCATCACGTCCAGGCAAGCCAGTGCGGCGGCGCCGGCGCCAGAGACGGCAATTTTGACTTCTTCAATGCGCTTGCCGACCAGCTCCAAGCCGTTCAACAAGGCGGCGCTGGAGATGATGGCCGTGCCGTGCTGGTCGTCGTGGAACACGGGAATGTTCATTCGCTCGCGCAGCTTCTTCTCAATGTAAAAACACTCGGGCGCCTTGATGTCTTCCAGGTTGACGCCGCCCAGCGTGGGCTCCATGGCGGCAATCATGTCAACCAGCTTGTCGGGGTCGCGCTCGGCCAGCTCAATGTCAAACACATCAATGCCGGCAAATTTCTTGAACAGGCAGCCTTTACCTTCCATGACCGGTTTGGCCGCCAGCGGGCCAATGTCGCCCAGGCCGAGCACGGCGGTGCCGTTGGTGATCACGCCGACCAGGTTGCCACGCGAGGTGTACTCCGCGGCCAGTGACGGGTCGGCTTCAATGTCCAGGCAAGGATAAGCCACGCCAGGAGAGTAGGCCAGTGACAGATCGCGCTGGTTGGAGAGAGGCTTGGTGGGGGTGACGGAGATTTTGCCGCGGGTGGGGGAGCGGTGGTATTCGCGGGCTGCATCGCGCAGGGCGCTTTCGGCTGGGGATAGTTCTTTTTCCATAAATGCCTCCATACTTTTTGTAAAAGAATAGGAAGAGATTACCCGATGAATCGTTCCTCCCTATGGCTGTCATTATGCTCAGTGTGGCCCGCGTTCGCGACAAGGTCGTCGCGCAATCGAATTTCAACTTGGGTGAATTCAGCCCGTGGTCAGGTCGGGCGGCGGGGCGGCGTGAACCGCCCGCTCAGAGGTTAGTACTGGCCTTCGGTCAAGGTGTCGAGTTGGAACTTGCCGCTCTTGTGCCACAACCAAGTGTCGGTGTAGGTCACATGGCCCATGCGCGCAGGAGCCGGGTAGGGAGCCGCTTGGCGGACGGTGCGCTCAATCTCTGCCATCACCTCGGGGGCGTGGCTGGGCGCGCGCATCCAGCGAGTGGCAGTGACGCGGCCCCGGCCGTCCACATCCACCTGCAACACGCCAATGGCGTACAGCAGCGGTGGCATCTTGCCCTTGAAAATACGATTGGCGTTTTGACCGTAAAGGTGGTTTGCCGCGTCCCGTCGGTAGTCGCGGGGATTGCTGGCGCCGGACATCTGGCCGCCGCTGTTTTCATACAGTGGCGACGCCACTGAGCCTGGTGCGACATAGGGCGCATCCGGCGAGCGCTCTGGAGCGGTGGCGCCCGGTCCAGCGGCGCCCGGTCCGGCAGGTGGTGAGGCGCAGCCAGCCAGGTAGGCCACCAACAGGCCGGTGGCAGTGATCCGAAGCCAGGCGTGGCGCGATGGGTTGAAGTTCATGGTCAGGTCAGGATCGGTGGTTCGAGTGGGGCAATGGCTGGCGCCAAAACCGAGGTGCATACTGTGCCCGAAAAATACCATGCCCTTCAGGGCTCATCACGAAAGAAAGAAATGCTTTGTGACTGCATTTGATGATTTAACAAAACGATTGGCCGAGGAAGACGCGCTGCTAGTCTCGGTGGTGGCGTCGCGGGGGTCTGTGCCGCGAACGAAGGGCGCCTGGATGGCGGTATTTCCACGGGGAATGGTCGGCACCATTGGCGGTGGCCACCTCGAGTTTCAGGCGCTGGCTGAAGCCCGCAGGCGCTTGGCCGGCATGCCTGGTGACGCTGTGATTCGTTATGCCCTGGGTCCGTCGCTCGGGCAGTGCTGTGGTGGTGACGTGCAGTTGCAGTTTGAGCGGGTCAGCGTGCCTGATCTGGCAAGCCTCCAGCACCGGCTGGATTTACCCGGGGCACCGGTGGCCTTGTTTGGCGGGGGCCATGTGGGTCACGCGCTGGTCAAGGTGTTCGGCCAATTGCCGCTGGCTGTGCATTGGATTGACAGCCGCGACGAGGTCTTTCCTGAGCAAGTACCCGCCAACGTGGTGTGTGAGCATTCCGACCCGGTGCAGGGCGCGGTTACGTCGCTGGCGCCGGGTGCGCAGGTGCTGATCATGAGCTTCAGCCATGCTGAAGACTTGGAGGTGGTGGCCGCCTGTTTGCTGCGCCAACGTGCGCGGGGTGATTTGCCGTACATCGGTTTGATAGGCAGCCGCACCAAATGGGCCGCCTTTCGGCACCGACTCGAAGATCGAGGGTTCTCGGAATCGGAGCTGGCGCATGTCACTTGTCCTATTGGGGTGCCCGGCATCGCCGGCAAAGCACCCGAGGTGATTGCCGTGGCGGTGGCGGCACAGATCTTGCGCAACCTGCCCATGCAGCCCGGTGATTGATGTTGATCAATCGAAACTGTATACACTTTGACCCGACGTCGCAGCGGAGCGGGGCTTGCCTGGCAAGCCCATGTTCGCGACGCTTTGCTTGCTTACAGCGCCCGCAGTGGTGAGCAAGCGGATGGATTCTGGCGCCCCGTGCGGGTGCCGACAAGGCTGAAACTGATGGAAAGCTATTACCTCGACTGGGCCAACCTGCTGCTGCGCTGGGTGCATGTCATCACCGCCATTGCCTGGATTGGTTCCTCGTTCTACTTCGTCTTTTTGGACAGCAGTCTCACCCCGCCGGTGGATGAGGACTTGAAGAAGCAGGGCGTTAGCGGCGAGTTGTGGGCCGTGCACGGCGGCGGGTTCTACCACCCGGTCAAATTCAACGTCTCGCCGCCCAAACTCCCCTCGCACCTGCATTGGTTTTACTGGGAAAGTTACAGCACCTGGCTGTCCGGCTTTGCCCTGTTCACCGTGTCCTACCTCTGGAGTGCAAGCACCTATTTGATCGACAAGTCACGCATGGACTGGGCACCCGCCAC
>JBBKVN010000463.1:0-4344 GCA_037968455.1 Rhodoferax sp. | reverse complement strand
AAACGGGCCGGCGTGCCTGAGGCGATGTGGTTCAACGTGCCCATTAGCTTTGTTCTCGAGTAACTTTTTTTAGCTTTTATCTGGAGTCAATATGAATTCTCAACTCGGACTGGTCAATGTCTGGACCCAAGGAGACTGGGTCACCAAAGCGGTGGCCCTGGTCTTGCTCACCATGTCATTGGCCTCTTGGATGGTCATCGTACTCAAGGCATTGGATGTTCTCAAGTACAAAAAACTGGCCGCAGGCACCGAGGCTTTCTGGCACAGTGAAGACTTGGCCACCGGCTTGGCCGCGCTGGGCGGTGACGACAGCAACCCCTTTCGCCAAGTCGCACTCGCCGGCCGTGAAGCCACGGCGCACCATAGCAACACCAAAGTTCAGCTGCATGACACGCTGGATATGAGTGATTGGGTTACCCGCAGTCTTAGAAACGCCATCGACGACAGCACCGCCCGCCTGCAATCTGGCTTGGCCATTCTGGCCTCGGTCGGCTCTACCGCCCCGTTTGTGGGCTTGTTTGGAACCGTCTGGGGTATCTACCACGCCCTGCTGGGCATTGGCGCCGCCGGAACCGCCACCATTGACAAAGTGGCCGGGCCCATTGGCGAGGCACTCATCATGACGGCGCTGGGCTTGGCAGTCGCCATTCCCGCCGTGCTGGGGTACAACGCGCTGGTTCGCGGCAACAAATCCGTGTTGACCAAGCTCAACCGCTTCGCACATGACCTGCACGCCTACTTTGTCACCGGGGCCCGCGTCAGCAGTGGCAACGGCAATGGCAAAGTCGTGCCCATGAAGAAAGCCTGAGGAAAACCACATGGCCTTCGGAACCCAAGACGAACCCGATGAGGTAATGAACGAAATCAACATGACGCCGCTGGTCGATGTCATGCTGGTCTTGCTGATCATCTTCATCATCACCGTGCCCGTGATGAAACATGCGGTGAATGTGGATCTGCCGCGCGCCACCAACGAAATCCAGCAAACCAAGCCGGACACCATCGCGCTCAGCGTTGATGCCAAAGGCAACTACCACTGGAATGAAGCGCGGATCCAAGACAGCGAGCTAGTCATTCGATTGCAGGCCGAATCGCTGAAGATGCCCCAGGCGGATCTGCATATTCGGGGTGACAAAGATGTGCGTTATGAGCGTGTAGCCCAAGTCATGGCCGCCGCTCAGCAGGCGGGCATCAAGAAAATCGGGTTCATCACTGAACCCAATAACTGATGACTTACCGAGTGATGTCCCAAGCTGCACCAGAGAAGGACTCGTCCCAGTCGGGGCCAAGATTGACGCCGCCGTCCGACGCAAAGGCACAGCCTCTGCAGAGCACCGAGCTGTTCAATGGGGAGAAAGTCGTCCACATTGCCCACCACGGCGAGATTTACCGCCTGCAAACCACCAAACTGGGGAAATTGATTCTGACCAAATAGGTTGGGAAAACTACCCGTTGGGCAAGTGCCAAAGCCAGATCGCAACCAGTGCGCAACTCGCCCCCGGTATCCACCGCACGGCCGGCGGCAACAACCACCAAGCTGCCACCGAACTCAGGGCCATCATCACCCAAGCAAACTGCTTGGCCCTTATGGGTACCGCGCGCCGGGCTCGCCAGTCGCGAATCATGGGACCAAATCGCGGGTGATTCAGCATCCACTGCTCATAGCGAGCGCTCCCCCGGGAAAAACAAAAGGCCGCCAGCAGCACGAAGGGGGTGGTAGGCAGCAGCGGCAGCGCAATACCGATCACACCCGTCAACAAAGAAATGGCGCCGCAGACCAGCCAAATCCACCGTTGCCAGCGTGGCAGCAATGGGGTGGCTTGGGTTTCTTGCATGGCGCTAATTATCCAGTGCCACGATCCCATTCAGGATCGAAGCCGCCCGCTCTGTTACAGGCCGATGGCGGCGATACCTGCCTTGGCGATCTGTGCGTCCTCTGAAGACTTCACACCACTCACACCCACAGCGCCCAAGCACTGACCGTCCTTCATGATGGGAACACCGCCCTCCAGCATGCCGGCGATCTCGGGAGCGCTCAAAAGAGAGGTACGTCCACCATTGATCAAATCCTCATAGATCTTGCTTTCCCGAACACCCAAGGCCGATGTCTTTGCCTTGGCTGGCGCAATGTGCGCCGAAACTGGGGCTGCGCCGTCCAGACGCTGCAGCCAGAGCAAATGTCCACCGTTGTCCACGATGGCAATCGTGACCACCCAGTTGTTTTTCAGTGCTTCCGCTTCAGCAGCTGCAGCAATCGCTTTGACATCAGACAGTTCTAGGACGAATATGTTTTTCATTGAGTGAAACCTGGTTTTATGGAAACAGTAAGCATAACGCCTTGAATACGGGTCTTTCAACCTGTTTCAGGTGCAAGTATCCTTACAAAAAGTGGGCCCCGCCTCCCCCTCGATTTTGGCGAACAAATTGATTCACCCTAGAATGAAAGCAACCCTGCACATCGCAGGCTATGAAGGAGTTTCATTGTGAATGACAACGTTCAACCCATCGAGCAAGGCTTTGGCCACGGCGCCATGGCCGCGCAGCGCAACAAAGTGCTGCGCAATACCTACTGGTTGTTGGCACTGAGTCTGTTGCCAACGGTGTTGGGTGCCTGGATAGGCGTCACCACTGGCATCACCCAATCACTGTCGGGTGGACTCGGACTAATCGTTTTCCTGGGCGGTGCCTTCGGCTTCATTTACGCCATTGAAAAGACCAAGAACTCGGCTGCAGGTGTCCCAGTTCTGCTTGCCTTCACCTTCTTCATGGGCTTGATGCTATCTCGCATGATTGCCATGGTTCTCGGCTTCAAAAACGGCCCTGACTTGATCATGACGGCGTTTGCAGGCACTGCTGGCATCTTTTTCGTCATGGCCAGCCTGTCAACCGTGATCAAACGCGACCTCTCCGGCATGGGCAAGTGGCTGTTTGTGGGCGCGATGGCCGTGATTATTGGCGGCATCATCAACGTGTTTGTGGGCTCCACCGCGGGCATGATGGCCATTTCGGTGGCGGTGATTGGTATTTTCAGTGCCTACATGTTGTACGACCTGAAGCGCATCATTGACGGTGGCGAGACCAATTACGTCAGCGCAACGCTGTCGATGTACCTCAACATCATCAATGTGTTCCAGGCCTTGCTGTCCCTCTTGGGCATCATGGGCGGCGAGCGCGACTGAGTTCCCCTCACCGCAAAAAAAAGGCCCACACGGGCCTTTTTTTGTTTCAATATCCACCATCACTCAATTCATCCGCCATTTGGTCGATATGCCCTATATGCCACAGCTTCACGTCATGACTTCCCGCTTTCTCATCGCCGCGACTGTGCTTTTGCTGGCAGGGTGCGAAATCCCCGGATTGGGCCCGGACCCCCGCATGCTTCAACGCGAAGCAGATGCCAAAGCGACGGGCAGCGCCTGCCGTTACGGCTTGCGCAGCATTGAAGACTGCTACATCTTGAATGCCAAGGCATCCAAATCTTCGATTTTTGAGGGTTGGAAATCAATGGACGAGTACATGCGAGAGAACAGTATTGAAGGCATTCCCGCCACGATGGCTCCCCCCGCCCCCGCAGAGGAAATCATCGAATAAGCCGCGCCGGAGAAGAGCGCCGCCAAATCGGCGCACTAGGCCTTGCCGAGGCGCCCTCACCTCACATTGGCGCAGCCGTTCATTCCACCAAGTCGAACACCGCCATGCTTTCCACATGGGCCGTGTGCGGAAACATATTGACCATCCCCGCCGCCGAGCAACGGTAGCCCCCTTGTGACACCAACACGCCCGCATCACGGGCCAATGTCGCGGGGTTGCAACTGACATAGACAATGCGTTTCGGCGGTGTCCAATCCAGCCCGCCCTTCACCGGGGGGTGATTGATAGGATCCACCTTTTGCTGATGGAGGTCTGCCAGTGCCTGAAACAAGGCATACGCCCCTTCCCGAGGCGGGTCCACCAGCCACTTGTCAGAAACACCGTCCTGAACCAACAGCTCGGGGGTCATATTGAACAAGTTTCTAGCTACAAATTCTGTAGCACATAGCGCTGATCCAACAGGGCGTTGACTCATATTCTTCTGATAATTTTCCCGAGACCGGGTCACCAAGGCCTCACTCCCCTCCACGCCCAGAACCTCTCTGGCCACCGTGGCGAGTGGTAGGGTGAAGTTGCCCAAACCGCAGAACCAGTCGATCACACGCTCGCTCTTTTTCACATCCAGCAAGCGCAGGGACCGCGCCACCAGTACCCGGTTGATATGGGGGTTAACCTGCGTGAAGTCAGTCGGCTTGAAGGGCATGCGAATGCCAAATTCGGGCAAGTCGTAACTCAACTCCTCAACCGCATCGT
>JBBKVN010000462.1:0-6301 GCA_037968455.1 Rhodoferax sp. | reverse complement strand
GTGGCAAAAATGCCTTTGTCGCGCAACTCGCTCAGGGGCCAAACGCCGTCCAGTGCTTCCCAAGCCTGGCGGTAGCCCACGCAGCGCATGGACGGCAAGTCAAGATGCAAATCGCCGCGCGCACGCAAGCTCAGCATTTCTTCCATGAAGCCGCTGCTCAGCATGAGATCGAACCGCTGGGCGATGCGCTGGTGCAGCCAGGTTCGGTCCTGTGGCTCCAGAGAAATCAAGAGCGGAACCGTACTCGATTTCTTTGAGTCATTTAGGCCTTCAGCCCCCATAGAGTCTGCGGAAGCTGCTATTGTTTTTGATTTGTGAAAGCTGGACAAGGGTTGGCCGGAGGCGCGGTACACCTCCAGCGCCCTTTGAATGCGCTGGGAGTCAGCCGGGTTCAGGCGGGCGGCGGTGATGGGGTCGACTTGCGTCAATTCCTGGTGCAGTGCGGCCCAGCCTTTTTCGGCGGCTTCGATTTCCAGTTGGGCGCGGATCGCGGGGTTGGCTTTGGGCATGTCGTCCAGTCCGTCGAACAGGGCTTTGAAGTACATCATGGTGCCGCCCACCAGCACGGGCAATTTGCCGCGGGTGCTGATGTCGGCAATCAAATGGTGCGCATCACTCACAAACTCAGCGGCGCTGTAGGCGTGCAGCGGGTCGCGGATGTTGATCAAGTGATGGGGCACGGCGGCCAATTCTTCGGCGCTGGGCTTGGCGGTTCCAATGTCCATGCCGCGAAACACCAGGGCCGAATCCACGCTGATGATCTCGATGTCATGCGCTCCAGCCAGCGCCAGTGCGGCGGCCGTTTTGCCCGAGGCCGTGGGGCCGGCCAGGGCGACATAACGCGGGGTTGGCCCAGCGGGGGCGTGCAAGTCAGTGCTCATCCAAGTGTCCATATCGTTGTACCAGTGTCCAGGCGATCAGCGCGATGAGAACGCTCCAAAACCACACGCCCAGCGCCAGCGGAAAGACGCTGCCGTCCATGTGGGTGCCGAGCCAACTGCCCATCGCAAAAGCCGCCAGTGTCATGCCAAACCCGTTCAGCGCTGACGCCACACCGGCGGCTTGGGGGAACGGGCCCACGGCGCCACTCTGGCTGCAGGGTTGGTGCACCCCATGGGCCAGCATGTACAGGCACTGCGGCAGCATGATGGTCCAGACCGATTCAAACCCTGCCAGCGCCAACAGTCCCATCAGGGTGCCTCCGGTCAGCGACAGTACGCCAGCAATGGCGATGGCCCGGGGCACCCCGACGCGCGGCAACAGCCGTCGGCACAGCAGGGTGCCCAGAACATACAGCAGCGAGTTCACGAACATGACGAGGCCATATTCTGTGACGGTCAAGCCCAACACCCGGATAAAGACAAACGAGGACGCGGCCAAGAAGGTGAACAAGCCGCCATAAGAGGCGGCGGACAGCGCTGAAAAGGTCAGGAAAGTAGGGTGGCGCAAGATGCTGATCCAGGTGCGCAGCAAGACAGCGGGTCGCAACGCCTGCGGGTTTTTGTCAGGGCGGGTCTCGGTGAACCGCAGGACCACCACAGCGAGCGTCACGGCACTGAACACCGCCAGCGCAAGAAGCGCCTCGCGCCAGCTGAAAAGATCTGACAGCAGTCCGCCCAATGGCGCGCTGATGCAGGCAATGAGGCCCAACCCGGTGAGCCCCTTGGACATCACGCGGGCGCCTTGCAGCGGCGTGTAGAGGTCGCGCACGATGGCCCGCGCGCACATCACCCCCGCGCCCATGGCGGCACCCTGCACCGTGCGCCACAGAATCAACAGTGCCATGGAAGGCGCCAAGGCGCTGGCCACGGACGCCACCACATAGACGATCATGCCAATCAGCAAAATGGGGCGCCGCCCAAAGCGGTCCGACAGTGGGCCCCACACCAATTGCGACAGCCCAAAGGCAAGCAGCAATGCCGTCAGGGTCAGTTGTGCCTGCGCCATGGGGGCGTTAAAGTTGGCGCTGAGGGCCGGCAGGGCCGGCAAATACAGGTCGGTGGTAATGGGTTGCAAGCCCAGTAGCAAAGACAAAATCACGACCACCCAAGCCGCTGGCATGGCAGTAGCAGGCGTGGCGGGGGCGTTGAGGGCGGGTGGCATCAATCTGAGCGTATCAGATCAAATTTGGGCGCTTGGGCCGATTGCGCCCAGACCCCGTTACAGTTGCCCCTTGGCCCCAACGGCAACTGGCGTTGGGCGGCGTTTGGACAGGCGGAGGAATGACAGTGAGTTGGTTAACGGTATTGAAGCTGGTTCCCTGGACCGATGTGATCAAAAATGCGCCGGCGGTAGCCGATGGCGCGAAGAAGCTGTGGAAGTCTGTTGGCAAGAACACCGCCCCTGACACCGACGAGGCGCCGCCGACGCCAACCTCCGCCCTGAGTACCTTGCCGGAATCACAAGCGATTGCGTTGCTGGAGCGCCAAATAGGCGCGCTGGAAATCACCGTGGACGAGTTGCATCAGCAAATGCGGGAGTCTTCCGAACTGATCAAGGCCTTGGCTGATCAAAACACCCAACTTATCAAGCGCGTGGAGGTCAACCGCCGCCGCATCTGGGTGTTGGCTGGCTTGATCCTGTTACTGGGATTGGCCGGGGCAGTGACAATGGCGCGGCCGCTGATTGGCTGACACAATACCGACAACATCAAAATTACCAAGAAAGCAGATCATCATGAAAATCCGCACCCTACTTTTGTTGCTCATTCTGGCCGTTGTTGCCGTGTTCACCTTACTTAACTGGGCGGCGTTCATGACGCCCACCGCGCTGACGCTTGGTGTGGCCGACGTGCAGGCTCCGCTGGGGCTGGTGATGTTGGGCGTAGTGGTTGTTTTGACAGCCGTGTTTCTTTTGTATGTGGTGTACCTCCAAACCACCTTGCTCATGGATGCGCGCCAGAACAACAAAGAACTGCAGCAGCAGCGCAAATTGGCCGACCAGGCTGAGGCCTCGCGCTTTACTGAACTGCGGACTTATCTGGAGCTGGAGCTGCTCAAACAACTCAACCAGGACAAAGAGTCCCGCGACGCCGTGCTGGATCGCTTGGAGCAGGTTGAACGTGAGTTGCGTCTGACGGTGGAGCAGTCAGCCAACTCGCTTTCCGCCAGCATTGGGCAAATTGAAGACCACCTGGACCGGGGTGGCAAAGACATGAGCCACACGCTGCTGGCCTGATCGCTCCTCGACCGGCGGCCATGCCGCCCCTGTGTGCCAGACGCACAACGCCTGAGCTGTGAAGCTTTTTTCCTCGTTCTACCAGCGTGCCATGCAATGGTCACGCCATCGGCGTGCACCCTGGTACTTGTGCGGCCTGAGTTTTGCCGAGTCGTCGTTCTTTCCGGTGCCGCCTGATGTGATGTTGGCACCCATGAGTCTGGCCAATCCGGCGCGGGCCTGGCATTTTGCGTGGATCACCACGCTGGCCTCGGTGGCCGGAGGCCTGTTGGGCTACACCTTGGGTCACTACGGTTTTGAGGCGATAGAGCCCTGGCTGCGCCAATCGGCTTACTGGTCGGCGTACCTCACCACGGTAGAGTGGTTTAGCCGCTGGGGCGTGCTGGCTATCTTCATTGCCGGCTTCTCGCCCATTCCCTACAAGGTGTTCACGGTCTCCGCCGGCGCCATGTCGATGGCCTTGCTGCCCTTTGCGCTGGCCTCCTTCGTGGGGCGAGGCGCCCGTTTCTTTTTGGTAGCAGGCCTGATGGCGTGGGGCGGCGAGCGCATGGAGGCCGCGCTTTACCGCAGCATTGACCGCATCGGCTGGGCTATGGTCGGACTCATCGTGGTGGGTGTCCTGCTTTACAGGTTCCTCGGGGCTGCCTAGACCGGCTTGCCTATGTTCTGATCGGGCTGGGGCATGTGATCGAGTGCCACATAGCGCAGCAGGGCGGTGAGACCCAGTGCGGCCACCGTCAAACCCACAATCAACGCAATCCAGAAACCTTGGGCGGCCATGGCCTGCTCTGGCGCCCAAGGCAACCAGTCAGGGGCAATGCCCAGTGCATAACCCAGTGGCAATGAAAACACCCAAAACGCGGTCAGGTGAATCAACATGGGCGAGCGTGTCACCTTGTAGCCCCGAATGGCACAACTGGTGGCCACTTGCATGGCGTCTGACAGCTGAAACAAGGCGGCTAAAAACAACAACTGGGCTGCGACGGATGCGACCACCCCATCGTTGGTGTAGGCCGATGCAATTTGCGTATTGAATAGCGCCATGAAAGAAGCCGACAGCACGGCGAACCCCAAAGCCATCGCTACGCCCACCCACGACCGAAAGCGTGCGGCCACGGGGTCGTTGGCGCCCAGTGACTGGCCCACGCGGGTCAAAATCGCCACCCCCAAGCTCAGCGGCAACATGAACACCAAGGATGAAAAATTAAGCGCAATCTGGTGCGCCGCAATTTGGGTGCTGCCAAAGCGGGCCACCAGCAAGGCAATCAGACCGAAGGCGCTGGTTTCCGCAAAATAGGTCACCCCAATGGGCAGGCCCAGCTTCAGCATCGTGCGAATCTGTGGCCAGTCAGGGCGCTGGTAGTGCGTAAACGGCCAGGTGCTGCGGTAGGCGGGTGCGCGTCGCATCCACCATAGCAACACCAGCAGGTTGAACCAGACACAAAGCAGTGTCGACCAGGCACAGCCCAGTCCGCCGAGTTTGGGAAAGCCGAGGTTGCCAAAAATCAGCAGCCAGTTCACCACACCGTTCAACACCAGGGCACCCAGGGCCGTGATCATTAGCGGTTTGGTCTGGTTCAGGCTGGCACTGTAGCCATACAGCACGCGGTAACAGGCGAACGCCGGCAGGGCAAAACTGGTGATGTGTACAAAATTCTTCGCGAGGTCGCGCACCTTGGGCACTACGCCCAGATGGTCAAACACCACGGTTGCCATGTTCGCCAAGACCATGGCAATGAGGCCCACACCCAAGGCTTTCCACAGCGCTTGACGCACTACCTGCGGCACTTCGCCAAATGCCTTGGCGCCGACATGGTGCGACACGATGGGGCTCACCGACATCATGATGCCCATCAGCGTGATGATGATCATGTTCCAGATCGACACCCCCAGAGAGACGCCAGCCAAGTCTTCGGCCGACGCATGGCCCGCCATGGCGACGTCCAAAACGGACATGCCCACATTGGCCAGTTGGCCCACCAAAATGGGCCAGGCCAGCAGCCACAGGGCGGAAACCTCCCCTTGAATTCGGGTGCGTTGGGCGGGCGATGAAACGTGACGAAGCAACATGGGTGGGCAATACCGGAAATCAAACCAGATTGGAGAAAACGGTTTGATTGATCCAGAGAAATTCAGAAAGCAAAGGGAGTGGTCGATGGTAGCGCCGCCGCTGTAACCTGGCATGACGGGGTGGGTATAGTTTCCAGATGAATTTCCCGATGCCCGCCATGCGCAAGCTTGCCCCGCTGGGCTTTTACCTGTCACTTTTCGTGTCCCGGTTGGCCGATCAGGTGTTGTTGTTTTTGGTGCCTTTGGTGGTGTTCCAAACCACCCAGAGTGCGGCCTGGTCCGGCATCGCTTTTTTTGTGGAAACCTTGCCCCGATTTCTGGCTTACCCGGTGTGTGGTGCCTTGTGCGATCGCTTGCCCACCCTGCGTTTGTTGCGCGTCAGCCAGGTCTACCGGGCGTTGGTGTGCGGATTGGGGGTTGCGGGCTACATGGCATTCGGCGGCATTGGCTGGTTGGTGGGCTTGTCTGCCGTGTGCGGTGTGCTGACCACGCAGGGCATGATGGCCCGCGAGACCATGTTGCCCCATGTTTTTCGGGAAGGGCGCTTCGTGACGGTGCTGGCCAAGACCCAGATGGCAGACCAACTCGGTATGGTGCTCGGCCCCATGCTGGCCGCGCTGTTGCTGAACTGGTGGCCCTGGCAAGGCGTGGTGTTGGCCACGGCGCTGTTGTTCTGGGTGGCGGATGGCGCGCTGGCGGCGTGGAGCCGACATTGCCCGGTCAACTGGCCGGTGCCGCAGGTGCCAGCGGGCGCTTGGTGGCAACCGTACCGCACTGGTTTGAGTCATTGGTGGCATTTGCCGGGCCTGTTTCGGCTCACGGTCGTGACCGCCGGCGTGAACCTCGTGCTGGGGGTGACCTTGGCCTCGTCGGCGGCCATGGTCACCGGTGTGTTTCGCCAGTCGGAGCAAGCTTATGCCCTGTTGCAAACGGCGGGCGCGATCGCCACTGTGGTGATTTTGCTGATCATTGCCCGATCAAACTTCAGTTTGAAGCTGATGGGGCGCTTGTCCTTTGGCTGCATTTTGGTCGGCGGCCTGGTGAGCGCGTTTGG
>JBBKVN010000461.1:0-3086 GCA_037968455.1 Rhodoferax sp. | reverse complement strand
AAAGCTGCTGAGAGCGCTGCCGCCCTCGAATTGGGTGATATGCAGGGTCACGTTGGGGGCCTGATTGGGTGCTTGCTGGGTTGAAATTGACTCACAGCGCAGGCGCTGACTGGGCCTGTCCGTGGAGAGCGGCGATTTTACCAGCGCCCTGCGGGGCGATGGAACGCGACCTGCTTGTGCCACGTCTCCCACCGGGCCTCGCCCCCGAAACCGATGGGTGAACCGGGCGGTGACGCCCGGTTGAATTAACTTACTTAAGCCATTGGTCGGTTGTCTTGGCGTAAGCGCCGCTGGCCTTTTCAAGGTGCAACCAGGTGTCAAACCAGTTTTTCATGCTGCTGTCACCGCGCGGCAGCATGTAGCCCATTTCACCGTATTGCAGAGGTTGCTCTGGGTTCACCGCACACAGACCGGGCCGCAGCTTTTGTTGCACCATGGTTTCGACCGACTCCGAGATCATGACGTCGGCGTTGCCTTTGAGGATTTCGTCAAAAATAGTCACGTTATCGTTAAAAACGATCACTTTGGCCAGTGGCAAATTGGCGCGCACAAAGCGCTCGTTGCTACCACCGGGGTTGGTGATAACGGTGACTGTGGGCTTGTTGAGGTCAGCCACGGTCTGGAATTTGCTCACGTTTTCACATTTGGTGATGGGCGCTTTGCCGTTGACCATGTAGGCACTGGTGAAGTTCACTTTTTTGGCGCGCTCGGTGCTAACCGAAATACCGCCCACCGCCACGTCACATTTCTCCAGGTAGTCGTTCATCAGGGTGGGCCAGGTGCTTTTCACCATAACCACCTCCACGCCAAGCGACTTGGCGGCGGACTGAATCAAGTCAATGTCGATGCCTTCGAAGCTGCCATCGGGCTTGGCATAGCTGAATGGTTTGTAGTCACCAGGCGAACAGACGCGCAACTTGCCAGCTTTCATGACGTCGTCCAAGCGAGAGGTCTCGGCCTGGGCCGTGGCAGCCAGCAGGCCCAATGCCAGCGCGGTAAACAGGTGTCGGGTAGTGGACATGGGGACTCCTTTAAAAAATAAAAGTGGAATGAAAAGCACTAAAACCCAAGTTCCAGTATGTCGCTTTTATGACACTTTGCACAGACCTGCATTGCCAATCTATCCCCGGGTTTTCATCCAGGTCGACGCGCTCATTCTTGACCCCAAAGTGACGAAAAATCGCTTCAAACGTCCCCCTCAAGCAAGGCTGTCGGCCTGGGCGACGTCGCCACTTCAGCCATCTGCACCCGATTTCGGCCACTGCGTTTGGCGCAATAGACGGCCGCATCCGCATCGCCGACCAGCGCCTCGACGCCATCACACAAGCCATCACCCATCACAGCCACACCGACACTGATGGTGACCCGCCCTGCCACTGACGTTGGGTGCGACAGGTTCAAGGCCTCAATACTTTGTCGAAGTTGCTGTGCGATTCGCAAGGCACTGGCGGAGTCAGTGTTGGCGAACACCAGAGAAAACTCTTCGCCACCGTAGCGGGCGGCCATGTCGGTTGCCCGCTTGGCAAAGGACTGCAGGCAAACGGCAATTTGTTTCAAACAATCATCACCGGCCGGATGGCCAAAGCTGTCGTTGTATTTCTTGAAGTCATCCACATCCACCATGATGAAAGCCAGCGGCTGGCGGTCTCGCGTGCAACGGGCCACTTCCCGCTTTAGGGCCTGATCCAGATAGCGCCGGTTGTAGAGGCCCGTCAGCCCGTCCAGATTGGCTTGCTCCTCCAGCTTCTGTTGCAAGGCCCTGATTTCGCCAAGGTGGTCCTGCAGGGCCTGATTGGCCGCCATCACTTCGACCTCTCTCAGCCGCAAATCTTCACGTGCCTGGCGAAGTGCAAGGTTGCGGCGATACCCAAAATGACTGACAGACAACAGGTAGCCGCCGATACCCACCATGCTGAGGGCCGTGGCGGCACTGCTGGTCGGCAAGGACACGTGAAACCCAGACACGCTCGCCAGGGCGAGACCACCCGCAACAAATCCCAATATCGTGACCGGCAAACAGCGCCACCCGCGGTTGGTGACGCTGCTGATCACTGCACCCAATATGGCGGAGAAGGACAACCACAAGGAAAACTGGACGGCCACAACAAACACGCCAACCATCACGGGATCCGTGAGTATGTTGAGTTGCTCGGCCTTCATCGGGTCCGACGCGCGACGGGCTCGCCAATACTGCACATGAGGGTAAGCGAAAAGCACCAGACCCACCGCCATCCACACGGCAAGATCGCGCCCGCTTGGCGCCATGTGCAGACTGCCCGCCACATACAAACTGAAAAAGGCGGCCATGCGCATTCGGTAATTGGTGCGCACCAACCAGGGCAATCGGTCAGAAGGGGTCGCCATGAGCTCTTTCAAAAAGGTCCAGGGTGATAACCGGCGAGGCGTCGAAACATCACCAAACGTGGTTTACCTGGCGCGGCAAGCCGAACGAGGCGATTGTGAAACAAATTGACACATTTGAAAACCTCTAAAAAAGAAAGCTGAGGCAACCCCATTGACCCAGGTCAAAGTACAGAAGGCAACCCGCGCGCTGCGCAGCTTTTGGCCCAATGGGATAATTGGCCCATGACTATCACTTACAAAGACGCCGAAGGCATTGCAGGCATGCGCGTGGCAGGCCGCTTGGCCTCGGAGCTGCTGGATTACCTGACCCCCTTCGTCAAACCCGGCATCACGACCAATGAGCTGGACAAACTGGCCGATGACTACACCGTCAACGTGCAAGGCGGCATTTCCGCGCCGTTGAACTACGCGCCATCGGGCCACAACCCCTACCCCAAGTCCATTTGCACCTCGATCAACAACCAGGTCTGCCACGGCATTCCCAACGACAAGCCGCTGAAAAAAGGCGATATCGTGAACGTGGATGTCACCGTCATCAAGGATGGCTGGCATGGTGACTCCAGCCGCATGTTTTTGGTGGGCGAAGCGTCCGTCGCAGCCAAGCGGCTTTGCGCGTTGACGTATGAGGCCATGTGGCACGGCATCGTCAAGGTCAAAGCCGGCGCTTATCTGGGCGACATTGGCCACGCCATTCAAACTTTCGCCGAAGGCAACGGTTTGAG